>NZ_JCALDB010000026.1:0-54458 GCF_059812645.1 Mycobacterium sp. NGS45
CGGTGTTCCCTTCGAGTCTGACCACCCGGCGACCGGGCGCTGTACATGTGTATAGCATAGCGTGAGTACCGGGCCGCGCCCCGGAAACGGAAGGGAAGCCATGTCAGATTCGCCGCTTGTCGCAGTCGTCACCGGCGCCAGCCGGGGGGCCGGCGCCGGGATCGCACATGCGCTGGGCCAACATGGCGCATGCGTGTACGTCACCGGCCGCACTACCAACCCCGCGGACCCCAGCGCGCCGGACACCGTCGACCACACCGCTGCGGCCGTCACGGCGGCCGGCGGACGCGGGATCGCGGTGCAGGTGGACCACGGCGACGATGAGCAGGTGCGCGAGTTGTTCGCGCGGATCGAGCGCGACCACGGCCGCATCGACATCCTGGTGAACAATGCGGCCATCATCCGCGACGAAATGATGGGCCGCACCAAGTTCTGGGAAGAGCCACTCAACGTCATGGACACCCTCGACGTCGGGGTGCGCAGCAGCTATGTGGCGACCGTCCTGGCAGCGCCGCTGATGCTGCCGCAGCGACGAGGTCTGGTGGTCAACACGTCGTCGTCCGGGGCGGTGCACTATGCGTTCGGACCGGCCTACGGCGTGCCCAAGGCCGCGGTCGACAAGATGGCCGCCGACATGGCGTTCGACTTCCGCGAGTTCGGGATCGCGGCGATCTCACTGTGGATGGGTTCGCTGCTGACCGACCGGGTCCGCGCGATCGTGGCCGCTAACCCGGACAAATTCGGCCACATCCTGGATAGCGCCGAAACCCCGGAACTCACCGGCCACGTGATCTGGGCGCTGTACCACGATCCCGATCTGATGAAGCTCAGCGGTCAGACCCTGATCGGTGCGGAACTGGCGCGCGACTACGGCATTCGCGATGAAGGTGACCGGCAGCCGCCGTCGTACCGAGAGCTCTTCGACGTCGCGCCGTCGAAGCAGTGCGCACATGTGATGCGATAGCTTCACCCGATGCGGATCGGTTTGAGCGGTGCCGGATCATCGGTCGACGGCATCATCGAGCAGGCCAAAAAAGCCGAGGCCGACGGCTTCAGCTCGCTGTGGTATGCCAGCGGGGTAGCCGGTGACCCGCTGGTGACCATGACGCTGGCCGGGCGCGCCACCACATCGATCGAGTTGGGCACTGCGGTACTGCAGACCTACCCGTGTCATCCGCTGCTGCAAGCCAACCGGGTGGCCGCCGCCGCCAACGCCATGGGCCGTGCCGGACTGACGTTGGGTCTGGGTCCCTCACACGCACCGGTGGTCGAGGACGTGCTGGGCCTGTCCTATGCCCGCCCGGCCGCCAACACCGAGGAGTACCTGCAGATCGTCACCGGTCTGTTGTCCGGTGCCACAGTCGATTTCGACGGTGAATCCTGGGCCGTGCACAGTGCCGGTCGGATGGCCACGCTCGAATACCCGGTCCCGGTGTTGCTGGCGGCGCTCTCGCCGCGGATGCTCAAAATTGCCGGCCGGCTCGCCGACGGCGTGGTGCTGTGGATGGCTGGGCGCACGGCCATCCAGAACACGATCATGCCGCAGCTGAGGGCCGCTTGCCGCGACGCGGGCCGGCCCGCACCGCGAGTCGTCGCCGGCCTGCCGGTCGCCGTGCATGACGATCTAGCCGAGGCTCGCGCAGCGGTGGCCGCGACCGCCACCGGCTACGGATCGATGCCGAACTTCCAACGTGTCATCGCGGCCGGCGGGGGAGCGCATCCCGCCGACGTCGCCGTACTGGGGGACGAAGCAAGCGTCGAACGTCAACTGCGCGACCTGGTTGCGCTCGGGGTCACCGATATCTGGGCCCAGTCGGTGGCGGTCGGCACCGATCGGGATGCCCGCCGGTCATCGTTGGCACGCACCCGGGCGCTACTGATTCAGCTCGCTGGGACCGACAGTTGACCCGGCGGCCATCCCGATCATGAACGCCGTTGCGCAGGCTTGCGTTTCGGTGTCGCAGTCGGTTCCCTCGGCGGTTCGATCGACGCGAGATACTGCTCGAATGCGGTGGTGACTTCCTTGTGCGCGGTCTTCACGCCGATGCCCTCCTCGAGGTTGAGGAACTTGGGCAGGCCGGATATCAGCAGTTGCAGTGCAGGCAGCGAGAAGTGGCCGCCGGGGCGGGCATTCTTGCCGAACTTGGCCACCAGCGCGTCGACCTGGAGCTTGCGGCCCGCCTCGGTCACCGCGGCGATCTCGGCCTGAATCGACTTGCGGTGGTTGCCGAGCGCCATGAATTCGGTCATCAGGGCGCCGGACGCTTCGCTGCGGTTGTACTCCCACAGCGCCAGCAGCGGATCATCGGGACGCTTGTCCAACAACTTGGTGAGGTACTGCAGGTTGCGCTCGGAGTAGCGCCGGATCGCGGAGAGGAAGATGTCATCGAGGGTGGGGAAGTAGTACTGCACCAGACTGGGAGTGACACCGGCCGCCGAGGCCAACGCTCGGTAGGACACGCTGGCGTAGCCCTCGGCCAGCAGCATCTTCTCGACGTGATCGAGCAGGGCATCGCGGGTCTTGGATGTCTCGGCGCCGACGCGCCGGCCATTTGCTGCCATGGTCTCCTCGTTCGGTCGATTCCCGCATATTGTGACACTCGATCGCCGCTGTACGGTCGTATAGCATACGATTCTAGCCCGGCACCGGCGTCAAGGCAGAACGTTCACCACCCCGTGCGCGCCCCGTTCGCCGTCGATCATGGCGTGCGAGACGAACGGGTAGTGCCCCGGCTCCGGGAAGCTCAACTCCACGAAACCGCCTTGTGCCGGGAACAGGCCCAGCACCTGGGACCCAGTGGGCCCGGGCCGCAGCCGGTATGCGCCTTCGGCCCAGACCGTGTCGAACTGACCGCCGACCACGTGAAACGCCGTACCACGGTTGGGGCCGGCCGCCAGCACCCAGAACCGGACCCGCTCCCCGACGCGGGCCGGTAGTTGGGCGTGATCGTATTGCTGGGCGTAGCCGTTGAACACCACCAGATCGGGTTCCTCGGCCAGCACCTTGTCGGCGTTGACTTCACCGCCGGGTGCACCGAGATAGAACTCAGATTGCACCATCAGGTATTCGCGGTCCACGGCCGGCAGGTCCGGTGGGTCGATGATCACCGCACCGAACATGCCGTTGGCGATGTGCACCGACATCGGCATGGTGGAACAGTGGTACAGCCAGATACCGGCCTTGGTAGCCGTGAAGCGGTAGCTCAGCTGCTCACCGGGTTCGATAGTCCGCATCGGCCGGTCCGGTGCCAGCGATCCGGCGTGGAAATCGATCGAATGTCCGATCGTGCCGTCGTTGATCAGGGTGACCTCGAAGACGTCACCGACCTTGCCGCGCAACGTCGGACCCGGTGCCGACCCGCCGAACGTCCACAGCCGCTGGGTGATACCGGGGGACACTTCTCGTTCGGTTTCGCTGACCTGCAGCGTCACCTGGTGCAGGCCGGTACCCGCGGGTGCGAGCGCCGGATCGCGCGCTTCGAACTCCGGGCCGGGTGCGCTGCCCAGGCTGTGCGCGATGTCGGCTGCCGGGATGGCCGCGTCGGCGGCAGCTGCGGCCGGGTCGGCGTGCTGGTGCACCGGGCTCTGTTGTGCGGCGCCGATCGCCTTGACGGTCAACGTCATACCCATCTGCCGGTGTCCGGCCACCGAGCACCAACCGTCCAGGTCCGCGCCGATCACGCCGGCGTCGAGCACGGCGCTGACGCCCGGCGCGATGCGCTCGGTCCGGGCGCCGTTGGCCAGCACCAGATCGTGGCGGTCATCGCCGGTGTTGACGAAGGTGATCTGCAACCGGTCACCGACCGGCACCTCGATGGTGTTCGGCACATAGTGCATTCCGTCGACGCGCACCTCGACGGCCGTGGTGTGCCCGGTTGCCGCGACCGAAACCTGTGGTGCGGTGGCGATCCCCAGGCTGGCCGGGTCGGCGGCGATACCCGCCGCAGCGGTCAGTACGACGACCGCGAACCCGGCGGCCGCGATACCCACCTGCTGGGTCAGTGGGCGCGGCTCGGGACGGCCAGGTTTGGACGGCACGCCGGTGTTGCGGCGGGCCAACCATACGGCCCGCGCCAGCAGCGGCAGGAACGACCCGTAGGCCAGCAGCACCAGCACCGAGCAGGCAACCCGCACCAGGCTCGGCACCGGCAGCACACACAGCAGCAACGCGGTGTTGGCCACGCTGATCCGCCACGGGGCACCGCGTTCCAAGGTGGCGATCGCCACCAGGGCCGAGGCCCGCCCACCTATCACCACCGGAATCAAGTAGGCCAGCGCCCCGAACAGCACCTGCACCAAGAAGCCGGCCAGCAGCGCCGGAACCACCGCAGAGCTGACCTCGATCGCCGCGGGCCAACTTCGGGCAGCCAGCAGCCCGAATCCGACGTATCCCAGTGATCCGATCAGCCAGACCACACCGCACAGCACCGACAGGGTGGCGAAGTCCGACGGTCGTTTGCGCCGCACTTCATCGATGTGCGGCCACAGCACGAATCCCGCGGCAGCCAAGTAGCCGAGTGCCCCCAGACCGAGGATCTGCGGGGAGGCGACCAACGCACCCGCGACGGCCACCCCGAGGGCCGTCACCAACCACGGCAGGCCCCGGGACGCGGCGCGTTCGACGCCCTCGGCCATCCGGGTACGCAACATGGTCGGCCATAACGTGACCAGGGTGCCGAGTATCGTCATGGTCACCCAGCCGAACACGTTCAGCACGGCGTGCGCGGTCCGGAAGCGGTCGGCCAATTCTCCGGGCAGCGCCGAATTCGCCATTGCCACACCGAGTCCCGCACCCACCGCCAGCATCCCCGCCGCCACCACGTAGTAGTGCACGGTGATCGCGAACCGTGCCGGCAGCGCCGCCCGCAGAAACCGGAGCAGGTCCGTCGCGTGCAGCACGGCCACCCCGGCCACCACGATGCCGCCGACCAGCACCACGGGCCACCACAATCCGAGCATGCCGATGACCACCAGCACCGCACCGATGTTGAACGCCGACAACCGCAGCGCCTGGCCCGGATACGGCGGGTCCGGTGTACGGCGCAACAACGCGTCGGCGAAGTGTCGACTCCAGATCAGGATTGCGTTACTGGCCGCGCCCAAGCCCAGCAGGTGCACCAACAACCACCCGGACAACGGAATGTACTGGTGCGCAAGCGCGACCACGACGAGCGCCGACAACCAGGCGAAGACCACCGAACCCGCCCGCAGGTGCCAGCTGGAACGCTTCATGCCGTCACCTGCTGCTTCTGCTGCTTGCCGGCGCGGCTCGCCGAGACCACCGCCACCACGACGAAGGCCAGCACGGCCACGATGTTGAGCACGCCGCCCAGCTGCACGGCGGCCTGCTGGTCCCCAGCGTCACCGACAGCGATCCGCACCAGCAGCGAAACATGCAGCAGCGCAACCGGTCCGTACATCACCGGGGTGTAGGGCAAGGACCGGCGCAGCACCGCCGGCAAGATGACCGGGGCGTGCGCCATGATCATCGAGATGACGAAGCCCAGCATCACCGCATGCACGATCGCGTCGTAACCGCGGCCGTCGGGCACCGGACCGCGCAGCAGCCAGGCCACGGCGGGCAGCAGCAGCCAGGCGTAGCCTGCCAACAGGCACACCGCCATGTAGCGGGGTAGCCCGCTGGCCCGCACGGTGCGCCGGGCCACGTCGTGGGCGGCCAGCCAGCCGACCATGGTCAGCAGTGCGATACCGAGCAGGCGATAACCCAGCGTCGGCCACAACAGTGCGGCCAGCGCGGCCACCACGTATCCCATGGCGATGCCGACCAGTTGGGCTTCTTTGCGCAGATCCGCCGACAGCACCCGGGTGAGTTCCAGGCGTTCCCCCGCGATGGTCAGGATCAGGAAGCCGAACAACCACGGCAGCACGGTGGGCACCGGCACGTCGGCCAGCCACAGCAGCGCCGCACCCACCGCCAGTACTGCTCCGCCGGCCTGGATCAGCACCGCCAGATCGGCGCTGCGCCGCCACAGCGGGACATAGAGTGCGAGCAGCCCGACGGTGCCGATCAGCAGTGCGGTGCCGCCCACCCGCTCCGGGGCCGGCGACACCAGCAACACCGCACCGGCGCCGAGGGCGGCCGGCGCCAGGTAGCCCAGCGGGTGTTTGGCCGCGACCGCTCGTTCCAGCGCGATCACGGTGCCGACGAACCCGAGCGTGAGCAGGATTCCGTGTACGTCTTCGAGCCGGTCCGAACGCACCGGGGCCGACAGTCCGAGTAGCGGGAACGCGGCGTTCAGACCCGCCAACAGCGCCAGGCCGCCCGGCAGCAGGAACAGTCCGCGCGGTGACACCCTGGATCCCGTCACGTCTGCCCCCCTTACCCCAGCCCAGGATCGGGTAGGAACAGTCTGCATGCTCCCGGCTCGGCGAACGGGACCAGGGCGAGATCCCCGTCGACGTCGGCCCCGATCCGATCCAGGATGCCTTCCACGATGCCCAGGTGTACCTGGCAGACGATGCTCGGGTAGCGCTGCGCGGCATCGAGCAGGGGACAGCTGCGCAGCGCCACGCCGGCCTCGGTCGGCTCGTGATCATCCGGCGCAAACCCGAGCCGGGCCAAGATGGCGAGCACGGTACGGCGGGGGTCCGGCCCCGGATCGGTGCCGCGCGCGGCTTCACCGGCCAGTTCCCGGCCCCATTCCCACCCGGCGGAGCGCGCATCGCGCTCCGGGTTCGGGCTGGTGCGGGCAAGGTGGCCGGCCAGCGCGGTGGCCAGACCGGCGTAATCCGCGGTGGCGACGGCCGGGTCAGCGGCCGTCGGGCGGTACAGCGCAGCCGGACGGCCGCGCCCGGTCGGCTGCTCGGCGACACGTTCCACCAGGCCGTGGTCCAGCAGAGCGTCGAGATGCTCACGAATGGTGTTGGCGTGCAGTCCCAGCTCGTCAGCCAGCGTGCTGATCCGGACCGGAGCGTGGCTGCGCACCTGCTCGAGCACACTGAGTCGCTGCCGGGACAGCGGGGGATAACCGGTCGCCGTCGGCGTCGGGTGAGGCCCGAGCCGCTGGCCCGGACCGCCCATCGCGCCACCCTCTTTATTCACGGAAATAACTGTAGTAAATTGAAGGCGTTGAGGCCAGTGGCGACGCTCCCGCCGCCACGGCGGACAGGAGGAAGTCATGTCGATCGATGAACTGGTCGTCGCATCCACCGAGGCCGACGCCCGAGCTGTGGAGACCATCAAGGCTCACCACGCACAGCTCGCCGGCAGCCTGGCCACGCTGACCGAAGCGATGCTCACCGCGGCCGAGCGGGGCGCCGATCTGGACCAGGCGCGCGCAGCCACGTTGCACTTCCTCGACACCGAGCTGATGCCGCACGCGGCAGCCGAGGAGGACGCGCTCTATCCGGCTGCAGCCCGGACGGATCGGGCCGGACCATTGATCGAGTCGATGGTCGCAGCGCATCGGGTGATCGCGGCCCTGGTCGACGAGATACGCAGCGAGGGGTCGCCGACCCGGGCCGCGGCGGCCGCCAAGGCATTGCGGGTGGTCTTCGATGCACACCTGGTCGACGAGAACGAGCGGATCCTGCCGATCGTGGCTGCCAATCCCGACATCTCGCTGGCCGAGGTCACCCACGGCATGCACGAACTACTCGGCGAGGGTGGCTGCTCGGAGCCGGCGCACACCTGCGGGTGCGGTGAGACCGACAGCGACGAACCGGTGCTCGACGTGCGCGAGGTACCGCACAAGATCCGGCACGCCACGGTTTTCGGTGCGTTCGACGCGGTACCGCCCGGTGGTGCGCTGATCCTGGTGGCACCGCACGATCCGATCCCGCTGTTGCACCAGTTGGTCGATCGCACCGCGGGCCAGCTCGGCGTCGACTACCAGCAACGCGGACCCGATGCCTGGCGGTTGCGGTTGACCAGGATCTGACCGCGCCAGCCGGCGGTACCCGCGCCAGCAGATCGGCCGCTTCCCATCCACTCCGACCAGCGGGCGGGGAGCGGCCGGGCGCCAGGAACCATTGTGGAAACGTCGTACCCGTTATATGAGAGTATGGATTCGCACCGGGTCGACGAGAGGCGGCGTGCATGGTTCCGGAACGCAATCCACGGGTAATCCTCTGGGGCCCCGGGCAGGTGGGCATCGGAGCGCTGCGCGCCGTGATCGCCCACCCGGGTCTGGATCTGACCGGCCTGGTGGTACACAACCCCGCCAAGGCCGGCCGAGACGCCGGCGAGTTGTGCGGGATGCCGGATACCGGCGTGCTGGCCACCACCGATGCCGGCGCTGCGCTTGCCACCGAGGCCGACGTGGTGGCCTACTTCGCATCCGGTGATTACCGCTACCGGGAGGCCGCCGAGGACATTGCGGCCTGCCTACGGGCCGGCAAGAACGTGGTGACCACCTCGCTGGTGCCGCTGTGCTACCCACCGGCCGCCGATCGAGAGACCGTCGAACTACTCGAGCAGGCCTGCACCGAAGGGCAGACCAGCCTGTTCAACAGCGGTGTGGACCCGGGCTGGGCCAATGACCTGAGCTGCTGCCGCTGGACCTGGCCCGACCGGCGGAATCCAACTGGGGTGCTTTGCAAAGCGCACACGGCTATTAGGCCGCGACCCGCACCGACCTGGCCACCAGCAGTACCGGTCGGCAGTACCTGGCCGGCGCCGAGCTGATCGCACGCTGTCCTGAACTGCTGGCGATCTGCTCGGCCGGCGCCGGCTACGACGTGATCGACGTCGATGCCGCCACCGCGGCCGGGGTCGCGGTGTGCAACAACTCCGGGCCTGGAGCCGAAGCCGTGGCCGAACACGCACTGGGCTTCATGCTGGACCTGGCCAAGAAGATCACCGTGGCCGACCGGGTGTTACGCCGCGGCGAGTTGGACGGGCGGGCCGCGCTGCGCGGCAGCCAACTCAACGGACGCACCCTGGGCGTGATCGGGATGGGCGCGATCGGGAGCCGGTTGATCGAGTTGTGCGTACCGTTCCGGATGCAGGTCCTGGTCTTCGATCCCTACGTGGATCGGGCGGCCGCCGCCGCACTGGGGGTCACGCCGGTGAGTCTGACCGAACTGCTGCAACGCGCCGATTTCGTCCAGGTCACCTGCCCGCTGACCGCCGAGACCACCGGATTGATCGGCACCGAGCAGTTCGCCGCGATGAAACCGACCGCGTTCTTCATCAGTACGGCGCGCGGCCCGGTGCATGACGAACGCGCGCTGCACGCCGCCCTGACCGAGGGGCGGATCGCCGGCGCCGGGTTGGATGTCTTCCACCAGGAACCGCCGCAGGCCGACAATCCGCTGCTGGGCTTGGACAACGTGGTGGCCACCCCACACATCGCCGGGATCACCGTCGAGGCCGGCCGCGACATCGCGGTGGCCACCGCCGAGCAGTGGCGGACCATCTTCGATGCTGCGATGCCGCCGCGCCTACTCAATCCGGAAGTCTGGCCGCGTTACTGCGACCGCTTCGCCGAGATCTTCGGGATCAGGCCGACCGCAACGCCGGTGGGCGCCGCGACCGTCAACCAGAGCAGCTGAGGATGCCGCAGATGACCGTACAAGCCAACCCACAGGCCGGATTTCAGACCATCGACTATCAGGTCCGTGGTCACACCGCATGCATCACGTTGAATCGGCCCGACGTGCTCAACGCCATCAACGACGAAATGATCGCCGAGTTGGCCGTGGCCTATGACCAGGCCGAGCGCTCATCGGAGGTCTGGACCGTGATCGTCACGGGCGCCGGCCGCGCCCTGTGTGTGGGAGCCGACGTCAACAAGGCCGCCGACCACGACACCGAGAACGCCGCCGGGATCGACAACCAGGGGGAGCCGATCCTGTCCTCACTGCGCCAGTGGGACGCCCCGCAGGAAGCCAGCCCACCGTGGCTGCGGATGACCAAACCGATCATCTGCGCGGTGAACGGGATCGCCTGCGGCGCCGGACTGGATCTGCTGACCACCGCCGACATCACCATCGCCTCCGATCGGGCGTCGTTCATGGATCCGCACGTCAGCATCGGCGTCTCTTCTGGGCGGGAAGCCGTGCGCCTGGCCAGAATTCTGCCGCTGCCGGTCGCCATGCGGATGGTGTTGATGGGCAAGCACGAACGGATGGACGTGCAGCGGGCCTATCAACTGGGACTGGTCACCGAGGTGGTGGAACACGAGCAGCTGATGCCGCGGGCCTGGGAGATCGCCGAAATGATCAACTCCAATGCGCCGCTGGCCGTGCGTGGTTCACGGATGGGCGTGCGCAACGGGCTGACATTGCCGATCTACGAGGCCGAACTGCTGGCCGAGAACTACCGGATGAAAGTAGCCCTGACCCGCGACGCCGTCGAAGGCCCGCGCGCCTTCCTGGACAAGCGAGATCCGGTGTGGCAGGCCCGTTGAGCGGTGCAGATCCGGTGCGATCGAGAATGGGGTTATGCAGATTGCGATATGACGTCATTACGGCAGGCGAGAGCACTCATTCTGACCCCGATCGAGTAATCTGGGCAGCATCATGAGCCCACGAGTAAATTCCGACGCCAAGGGCGCCGAACTGGAGATCGTCGATCCGGAGATCGAAGTCGCCGCACCCTGGCAGCAGCGCACCATCGACCGCCGGCTCAGCAGCGCCCGGGCCCGCGCGCTGGCGCGCAGCTCGCGGTTCCTGGCCACCGCCCTCGAGCTGGTCGAGGAGTCCGGGCGGGCCGACTTCACCATCCAGACCCTGATCGACCGTTCCAACCTCAGCCTGCGCGCGTTCTACCAGCATTTCGCCGGTAAGGAAGAGCTGCTGCTGGCGCTCTACGAGAACATCACGAGTCAGTTCACCGAATCGATCCGCCAAGAGGTTGCCCAGGCCGACGGCCCGATGGAGAAACTCGAAGCATTCTGCCGCGGGTTCCTGTCCCGGGCCGAATCCTCGGAGCGGATGGGTGGGCGAGTGGTGACCATCTACCATCTGAGCCTCGAGATCGAGCGTCCGGCGGACTTCGCGAAGGTGTGGGAGCCGCAGCAGAAGTTGCTCACCAAGATCCTCACCGATTGTGCGCGTGCAGGTTTGGTCCGCAAGGACGTCACCCCCGCGCAGTTGACCGTGCTGCTCAGTTCGACGTTGACCGCCCTGGCACAGATCGGTGTGTTCAACGTCGGCAGCAAGAATGTCCGGCTCACCGAGGACCAGATGTGGGCGTGGTGCCGGCAGGCGGTCAGCCCACCGGCTGAAACCGCGATCCCGGCCGGCGGCACCCGGCGCGCCCGCAAGGCCACCGGAAGCCGGCCCAAGAAATCAGCGGGGTAGCCCGAGTCCACGCTGGGCGATGATGTTGCGCTGGATTTCACTGGTTCCGGCATAGATGGTGGTGCCCAGCGCGAACCGCATCAGGTACTCGGTGTGGCCGCGCTGCGGCGCGGTGGGCTCCAGGTAGCTGCGGATACCGTCGGGGCCCATCATCTCGACGACGTCCTGGCTGGCGCGGACCAGCGCCTCGGTGCTGAACAGCTTGGACATCGAGCCCTCGGCCACCGGATGTTGGCCGTTCTCGATCATCCACACGCAGCGGTGTTGCAGCAACGCAGCCACCTCGGCCTCGGTGGCCAGCCGGGCCAATCGCCGGCGGACGTCGGGGTCGGCCGGGGTCAGCCGGCCGTCGTCGCGGGCCCAACGTTCGGCGTCGTCGAGCAGGCGGTCCAGGTGCGGTCCCCAACCCGAGGCATGCTCGTCGTCGAGCGACAGACCCAGCACCTGCCAGCCGCCGTCGACCGCACCGATGCGGTACCGATCAGCGACCCGGACGTCGCTGTAGAACGTGATGTTGGTGCGCTCCCCGGACAGTGTCCAGACCGCTTGCGCCTCCACCCCGGGTGCGTCCAGTGGAACCAGGAAGGTGGTCAGCCCCCGGTGCTTGGGGACGTCCGGGTCGGTGCGGGCGAGCAGGAACACGTAGTCGGCAATGTGGCCGTTGGTGGTGAACATCTTGGATCCGTTGATGATCCAGTCATCACCGGTGCGCACCGCCTTGGTGCTGGCAGCCGCCACATCCGAGCCGCATTCCGGTTCGGTGAACCCCAGCGCGATGGTGACCTCGGCGCGGTCGGCGCGCGGCAGGATCTCCTCCCGGAGATAGCCTGAGCCGACCTGCCGGATGATCGCGGCCACCATCCGGGTGGTCTCGACCAGATACACCGGTGCGTCGGCCCGCATCAACTCTTCCTTGATGACCTGCGCCGCCGCCGGGGAGTAGCCCCCACCTCCGGATTCGGTCGCCAGTTCAGGGGAATGCCAGCCCCGGGAGGCCACTCGGCGCCGAGGTCACCGCGTTGGACATCAAGGACAGCACCGTGCCGGTGGCGCGCACGCTGCGAATCGATCTGCGGGACAAGGACAGCATCGAGGAAGTCGCTGGGGCCATCGACACACCGGTCGACGGGCTGTTCAGTTGCGCCGGGTTGCCCGGGCCGCCGTTTTCCGAGTGGGACACCATCCTGGTGAACTTCGTCGGCGCGCGCCATTTGGCCGAGTCGTTGCTGCCCAAGATGTCCAACGGGTCGGCAATCAGCGTGATCTCGTCCTCGGCCGCGATCGGCTGGCAGAACCACATCCCGGTGATCACGCAGTTACTGGAGACCAACGGCTTCGATGAGGCCGTCGACTGGCTGCGCGAGCACGAGTCGAAGTGGTCCTGGAGTGGGTACGCCTACTCGAAGTACGTCATCGACGCCTGGGTCGGCTGGTGGTACCCCGATCTCGGCAAGCGAGGGATCCGGATCAACTGCATCAACCCGGGTCCCACCGAGACCGCGATGATGCCGGCCTTCCAGGACCTGATGGGTAAGGATGTCGTCGACCAGGCGATCGGCCCGGTGGGCCGCTATTCACGGCCGGAGGAACAGGCTTGGCCGCTGGTGTGTCTGGGCAGCCCGCGGTTGAGTTACGTCGGTGGGGAGGTGCTGTGGACCGACGGCGGCTGGAATGGCGCCATGACCATGGGGCGCCACCAGGCACAGTGGGCCACCGACACCGAGGACATCGCCAAGAGCCGGTAGCGCCGTCGGCGCTTTGGCCACTCGCTCAACCATTTCCTTCCCGCTCAACAGGCCCGGTGATCGGGAGGGAAATGGCTGAGCGGCAAGGAGTTTAGCCTCTCAGAGACCGGCGCGTTCGAGCGCGTCGTCGAACTCCTCGGCGGCCTGCTTCGGGGCCTTGCCCGCGTCCCGAGCCTGCTGGTAGACCGCATAGAGTTCGTCGGCCAACGGCGCGTAGCGGGCATCCCAGGCCTGGGAGTCGTGACGCCAGTAACCGACGATGTCGTAGCCGGCGGTCGACCAGCCCAGTCCCCGCAGGTGTTTGCGTACCGATCGGCCCTGGCCGGCCTCCGCAGCGAACCAGCAGTAGCCCGAGCCGTCGGGCAGCGTCAGCTGCTGCACGGTCTCGGCGAGTTTGCTTGACACAACACCATTTCCACTCCCGATCAGATCCACGCGGGTGAGTCCAGCCCGGTCCGGCAGGTAGTCCAGATCGGCTGCGGCGGGCACCTCGGCGACCACCGTCACGGGTGTCGAGTCGGACAGCTCGTGGAGGATGCGGGCCGCCGCGGGCAGGCCGGCCAGGTCACACACCAATAGTTGCCAGCCTGCGCCGCTCGGCGGCTGATACCAGGAATTGGCGTGGTCGAGTTCGACTCGATCACCCGGACGGGCCGAGCGCGCCCAGCGGGTGCCCGGACCGTGAGTGTGCAGGACGACGTCGATCGTGATGCAGTCCTGCTCCTGAGCGCGTACCGAATACGTGCGTCCCACAGACGACGACCCGGGAAAGTACACGCCCACCGCGGCATCGGGTGCCGCCGGGATGCCCAGCGCAACGGGATCATCGAGGCGCAACACCATGCGCTGCATCCGCGCACCGAGCCGGCCGGTGTCGATGACCGTGGCTCCGCAACAACTCACCGGATCAGGCTAGCCGGGCGCCGCAGGCGCTGCGCATAATGGCCTAGATGAGGTTGGGCGAACTGCTGCTGTGCACCGCGAACGCCGTCGGGCTGGTGCTGCTGTTCCTCCCGCGACGCTGGGCGCGCCCGACGCGTTTCTTTCCAGCCGTGCCACCGGTGGTGGCGATCGCCCAGATCGCAGTGGAGGGCTATCGCTGGCAATTGGTTCCGGCGTACGGTCTGGCCGCTGCGATCACCGTCGGCTGGCTGGTTTCACTGTTCAGATCTGGGGTCTCGGCTGCGCCGGTGGGCCATAGTTGTCGGCGCCGTTGCGGCCGGCGTGGTCTTCGTCGCCTCGGCTGCGGTGCCGGTACTGGTACCGGTGTTCCGGCTTCCGACGCCCGATGGGCCGTACCCGATCGGCACGGTGACCTATCACTGGCGCGACGCGGACCGTCGCGAGATCTTCGATCCGGACCCGGCCGCGCGACGCGAACTGATGGCCCAGGTCTGGTATCCCGCTCGGCCGGACAGTGAAACCCCGGTTGTGCCATATGTTTCGAATGCAGCAGCGGTGTCAGCGCAGGCCGGCCGGGTCCGCGGCGTGCCGGGGTTCCTGTTCGGCCACTTCAACCGGGTTCCGACGCACGCGACCAAGGGGCCGCCGCTGGCCGACGGCCAAGACAGCTACCCGGTGTTGGTGTTCGCCTCCGGACTCAACGGGCTGCGCCAATCCAACCTGTTCCAGGTTCAACAACTGGTGTCGCAGGGTTTCGTGGTGGTCGGACTGGATCAGCCGCACACCTCGGTACTGACCGAATTCCCGGACGGACGCCAGGTACCGGGGCAGAGCAAGGATCAGTTGCAGGCCGTCATCCAGCAGAGCATCACGCCCACCGAGGCGCCGCCCGCGCTCGGCGGCACTGTGCTGCCCGGCGGGATATATCCCTATCTGGCAAAGGATTTCAGTACGGTGCTCGATGAGCTTACCGCGTTGAACGCCTCAGATCCGACCGGGCTGTTCACCGGCCGACTCGATCTGGAACGAGCCGGCGCTCTCGGTGTCTCCCTGGGGGCCAGCACGGTAGGCCAAGCCTGTCACGACGAACCACGGCTGCAGGCCTGCCTGATGATGGACGCCGCGATGCCTGCCGGGTTGCCGGTGCGGTCGAGTCCGTGGTGCGCACCGCGGGCGCGAGCCGCTGGATGTCCGCTGCGCATCATCGGCAAGGAATACACCGATTACGGCGCGCTCGACCGTGTGGTCCTGTTGATGCGGGCCCAACCGGCCGTCGCCACAACAGCTGAGCGACCAGGCCGCCCATCGAATATCCGACCGCGATGAACCGCTCGATGCCCAACGAATCAGCAAGCGCGGCAGCATCATCCGCGCAGTCCTCCAGACGGAAGGACGACGACGGGGAACCGCTGCGGCCGTGACCCCGCAAATCCGGGGCGATCACCCGGAAGTGCTCGCGCAAGCGTCGCGTAGGTGCCCATCCAGTTGAGGTCGGCGGTCACGCCGATGCCGTGCAGCAGCAGTACCGTCGGCGCGCCGGGCGGCCCGGCCAGGTCACGGTAGGCGACTTCGGCGCCATGCGGCAGCCGCAACGTCCGGTGCGGCGCGACGACGTCGTCGCAAATCATGGTGCTATCCCTCCGCGAGGAAGTTGCGATAGACACCGAGCAGTGCTTCGCGCTGGGCTTGGCTCAACCGGGGGTCGGTCTTGATCGCGCGTTCGGTGTCCAACGTTGTGGCTTCGCCCGACTCGCCGGCGACGGGCGCACCGGAGTCCGGAGTGCTGATGCCGGCCTGGCGCAACAGGTCAGCGGTCGGGATCCCGAGGGCGTCGGCGATCGACTGCATCACCTTCAGCGACGGCTGATGCAGGTTGCGCTCGACCTGGGACAGGTAGGCGTTGGACACCGCGGTCATCGCAGCCATCTCCCGCAACGAAAGCTGCGCCAGTTGGCGCTGCATCCGGATGAAACTGCCCAGTGTGCTCGACTGGTCCGGCTCCGCATCCTCGGAGCCGGGCTTGTCGTTCGCAGTAGCCATATCGATATTGTGCCCGCCGTTGCGCGCAAACCGTGCCGGGCTCACCGATACGGTCCGGCTTGCCGGCCAGTGGCCCCCCGCCCGAATCGGGCGAGGGCCACCGTGCACCCTACGGTTCAGCGCTTGGCGTAGCTGAAGAAGCCGCGCCCGCTCTTGCGCCCGAGCTCACCGGCCTCGACCTTGCGCAGCAGCAGCGGCGGCGGCGCGAAG
Organism: Mycobacterium sp. NGS45; assembly: GCF_059812645.1. NCBI lineage: Bacteria > Bacillati > Actinomycetota > Actinomycetes > Mycobacteriales > Mycobacteriaceae > Mycobacterium > Mycobacterium sp. NGS45. Next base: position 16,167 of record NZ_JCALDB010000026.1, read on the forward strand.
AGCTGCTCCTTGGTCTCGGCGTACATCGATTCGGCCACCGCCATGGTGGTGTCCAGTCCGATCAGGTCGGTCAGGGCCAGCGGTCCCATCGGGTGGTTGCAGCCGCCCACCATGGCCTTGTCGATGTCCTCGGCAGCGGCCAGACCGGCATCGGCCATCCGGATCGCCGACAGCAGGTAGGGGATCAGCAGTGCGTTGACCACGAAGCCGGCCCGGTCCTTGGCCACCACGGTGGTCTTGCCCAGCTGCTCGGCGGCGAATTCGATTGCCCGGTTCACCGTTCCCTCCGAGCTGACCTCGCACGGGATGATCTCCACCAGCGGCATCACCGGCGCCGGGTTGAAGAAGTGCAAACCGACCACCCGCTCCGGGTGATCAGTGGCCGCGGCCAACTGCATGATCGGGATCGACGAGGTGTTGCTGGACAGCAACGTGTCGGGGCGCACCACCCGGCTGAGCAACTCGAAGATCTCGGTCTTGACCGCCAAATCCTCGACCACGGACTCGATCACCAGGTCGCGATCGGCCAACTCGACGATCCGGTGGGTGAAGCGAACGCGTCCCCGGATCTCGTCGCGTTCGGCCTGGGTCAACTTGGCCTTGCTGACCGCCAGGTCCAGCGAGTCGTCGAGCTTCTTCTTGGCGACTTCGACCAGTTCCTCGTTGACCTCACGCAGCACCACGTCGCATCCGGCGCGAGCCGCTACTTCCGCGATGCCGCATCCCATGATCCCGCCACCGACGATTCCTACGGCCTTTTCCACGTTCTGCTCCCTTCATGAGGAGTTCGCCCGGCGGTGCGCCGCGGCGATCCTCGTGTCAGGCGATGTTAGCGGCACCGGTTTTGCGGGCAATTTCGTTCCCACTGGACGGTGTGTGACCCAGCTCACCGCGACATCGTCACAGGTTACCGACCGCGGGGTCGGGACGCTCCGGCAACTTGCCGTCGTAGCGCAACCCGTCGGTGCTGCCGCGGGTCAGCCACCCGATCACCGCATCGCGGCCACCTGAAAGCTTGGTGGCGCCGTCACCGATGACGTGATGGTCACGCTCATCGGTGTCGATGGTGAGCCCGGGGAAGTCCGGATTGGCCGACAACCGATCCACCAGCAGTTCCAGCGTGTCCTCGAGCGCATCGATGTCGGCCTCTTCGAGTTCCCACACGGTGTCCAGGTCAGCGTGGTGCACCAGGACCTCGGCGGTCCGCAGGGTCGGAATGGCGTAGGCATTCAGATCCGCACCGTCCGGGCCGGTGACCGTCTCGGTCTGGACTCCGTCGGCCAGGGTCGCGGCCTTGGCCGCGAAGCCGTCCACCGCGGCGTGCAGCGCGGCCTTGAGGTCGGCCGGCCCGCGTCGGGCCAGTTCCTCGATCGCGGTGTCGCGGGCCTGCGCCGACGGATAGGCCGGTAGATCCACCCCGGTGGTGGCCCAGCTGATCAGATTGCCCAACGCGTCAGCACCGAGCGCGAGGTGGGCCACGACGTGCGCCCGGGTCCACCCCGGGCATTTCGAGGGCACGGCGAACTCGTCGTCGCCGAAGCTGTCCACCGTGGCCAGCACCATGCCGGTCTCACGGTCCAAGCGGTTCAAGTCACCCGGCAGATGCGCTGCGGTCTTGTACATGTCTTCCTCTCCTGGTCAACCAGTCCTGATCGAACAATCCGGCGATGCCGGTCAGCCCAATACGGTGTGCAGATCGAAGGTGCCGCGAACCCCGATCGCGTCGTAGTGCTGCGCCAGCCAGGCCTGCGCGGTTTCTCGGCCGGCGTCGCGGAGTTTGACGAAGAACCGCCATTCCGCATTGAGCCGCGAGGAGGCCTGATAGCCGTCCAGCACCCCGCTGGCATCGATGCGATGCAGGTGTACGTCCTTGTACTCCTCGACCGATACGGTGCCCTCGTCGATCAGACGCTTGACGAACGCCACCGCCCGCAACTCGCGAAGCAGGTTGCCGTTGAACGTGATTTCGTTGAGGCGACTGTGGATCTCGCGCGCGGTACGCGGTGTCTGACGACGCTCCAGCGGGTTGATCTGCACCAGCAGGATGTCGTCGGTCATCGTCTCGTAGTACAGCGGGTAGAGCGCCGGGTTGCCCATGAAACCGCCGTCCCAGTAGGGCACCCCGTCGATTTCGACAGCCCGGAACACCGTCGGCAGACATGCCGAAGCCATCAGATGGTCAGCGGTCAGTTCACGGCGCCGAAAGATCTTCGGCTTTCCGGTCCAGACGTTGGTGGCGCTGATGAAGATCTTGACGTCCGAACAGGCCCGAACCCGCTCGAAGTCGATCAGCTCGTCGATCGCGCTGCGCAGCGGATTCACGTTCAGCGGGTTCATCTGATACGGGCTGTACCGTCGGGCGATCACCTCGGACCAGGCCCGGTTGCTCCACCAACCCAGCATCTGACTCAGCAGCGTGCGCTGCAGCCGGGACAGCGAACCATCCAGACTGGCTCGCCGCCAAAAGGTTTCGAGCTGGGCGCGGGCCCCGTCGGCGCCCCCGCCCAGCCAGCCTTCGACCAGCACGACGGCGTTCATTGCGCCGGCGCTGGCGCACCGGGGACACGTCAAGACTTCGATCGGGGCGAACGACCTTTGGGGGAACTGCGTTTGGCCGCGGCCTCGGTGCCGAACGGGCTGAACTTGCCCAGTGTCGACATGCCCGGGATCGAGGACACCGCCGAGTACACGTCGTTGCCGGTGGCGACCAAGGTTTCCAGCTGCGGCAGCAGCGCGTCCATGGTGCGCATCATCGGTTCGGCCAGCGCCAAATAGCGTTCGGTGCGGTCGATTGCGGTGTTGAGCCGCTCGGTGGCGGTCGCCAGGTTCTCGATCAGTTCCGGCATTTCGGCGGCCAGTTGCAGTGAGGCGGTGGGCAGTCGCAGCGCGCCGACCGCAGCGGCTTGGGCTGCGTCCGCTGCGGCTTGGGCCGCGCCGATCAAGTCTTTCGGGGAGGGGGGTTTCTGCTTCGTCATGAATCAACGATGCCGCACCGCAGGCGGTCGGCGTGCCGTTTGCCGACAAACGGTTTGACGCGGCTGTGCCCGGCTTCAGAGCGGTGCCGGAACGGGATCCAATTGACCGACGACGAAACCAGCAGCCTGGTCGGTCATCCCGTTGACCGGGTACGCGCCGTGCGCCCCGTCCGATCCCGGGCCGATACCGCCCGAGCACACCGGATCACCTGGCGCACACAACTCGAGTGACTTGGTCGCGAAGGCCGGACCGACGTCCAGCGTCGGCGCGCCGTACTTCGGCACCGAGGCACCCGCGGGTTTGCCGAACAACACGACGGCGGCGACCTCGTCGGCGACCGGGGCCGGCAGCGGGCCGGGCACCGTGGCCGGGTTCACCCCGGCGGGCACCACGCCCGACGTGAGAAGTGCGGTGACGGCCGCGCCCTGCGAATACCCGCCGAGCACCATCTCGGTGTCGGGGCAGACCGAGAGCACACCCTGCACGTGACTGGATTCGTCGCGCACCCCGTCGACCAGGTTCTGGGTGAACTCGGGGCCGGCGAAGTTGCTGCTGGCCGGGTAGTTGACGCCGTGCACGCCGACGGTACGGGGGAAAGCCTGCGCACGCAGCGCATCGACGAACCGTTGGCCGACCGCGCCCGGCCCAGGTTGCTCGGCGGTGCCGCGGGCGAACACCACGCCGATGTCGGGGCAGGGTTCGGCAGCCGCCGGCGTCGGCACCAGACACAGTCCAGCCACCGTCAAAACGGTGGCTGCGAACATGCGGGGGAGCCATCGATACGAAGCGACCACTCTCACCTCCATTGGCGACGTGCGGCAGCGAACTCCTGCCAGGGTATGGGTTGGCCCGGTCGCAGGGGAGGAGATTCCGTCGCTCAGGAAAACCCGGTCAACCCGACGATCTGGTCCACCCACGATCTGGTTCGCCACGCCCGCAGCGGCAGGGCCGGCCAGCGCTTGGCATGCGCTGGCCGGCCCTGTGCGACTGCTGGATGTGTCAGGCGCTCTTCGGAGCCTCCGGCGCCTCGTTGCCGGTGCAGTTCAGCGCCACCCGAACGACGTTGTCGTCGAAGGTGTAGCGCCGACCACCGGGGCGCAGGTAGGAGGTGTCGGATGCGTTGGTGACGATGCACTCGGCATCCTTGCCCTTGTTGCCGACCCGCGAGACGACCTTCGGGGTGCCGCCCTTGGCGCGGATCGCTCCGGCCGCGTCGGCGTAGGTCTGCCCATCGACGTCGGGAGCTGCGCTGGCCAGTCCGGCCGAGGTGATGGCGATGACACCGCCGGCAACAACCGCTCCTGCGTAACCGATCAACCGATTCATGATCAACGTCCTCCAGATCCTTCGGTGACCTCTGCTGTGGTGCACCTCATTCATTGAAGACGAGCGTAAGAAGCACCACACCGGAAGCCAAGGAATCGCTCTCGCTGGTTGGAAGTGCCACCAAAATTGGCGTCTGCGCTGGTCAAAACGGGGTCGGTAGCAGCCCCGCGAAGCCGATTCGTGCCGATCATGCAGTATGCTTGAGTGCATTAATCGCACTTGTTGGAATTCGCGATGACGGCAGCTCACGGCCACTTCGTTGACGTGGCGCAGCGCATCAGGGACAGCGCCGTGGCCCTCGGCGAGGCAATCGATTCGGTCCAGGTCTACACCGACCCCGCCGTCGCCCGCGCGGTGCAGGCCGAGCGCAATCTGTACGACCGCATCGAGGCCGAGTTCGGGTTGCTCACCAGTGCCGAGGTCGGCCGCCGGCTGGGTTCGCGGTCGAGCGCACCGCGCAATCTCGCGGTCACCACACGTCGCAACGGGGCATTATTGGCCATCGCCCGCGGCCACCAGTTGCTGTTTCCGGGGTTTCAGTTCGGCTCGACCGGCCGACCGCTTCCGGTGATCCGCCAGTTGCGCGACCTCGCTCAGGAGACCGGCTGGTCGGAGACCGGCGTCGTGCAATGGCTGTGTGCGCCTACCACCTACCTCGGCGATCTGCGCCCGGTCGATCTGCTGGCCGGCGACCCCGATCGCGTCGTCGAAACGGCGCGGCGGGCGTGGACCGTTCAGTGGTGACACCGGTCCCACCGACGCCGTTCACACCACGAACCACGACCCTCGACGCCGGAACCCAGCTGTATCGGGTCTGCACCGCCGTCGATGGCCGCACCGCCACCATCTTCAATCCCGGCTTCGGCGCGCCGACCAGGTTCGCCTTCTTCGGCGAACCGGTGGTTCCGGTCCTGTACGCGGCGGCGTCCGAGGAAGCCGCCGTCGCCGAGACTCTCTTGCACGACGTCCCGGTCAGCGGCGGCATCCTGCCGTACGAGAAGTACGGCCGGACCGTAATGGTGCGGTTACGGCTGGCCCGGCCGGTGACCGTTGCCGCCCAGACCTATCCCGAGACCGTCGAATGGGCGCGCGCAGCACACGCCGCCGGTCTGGACGGCTTGGTGTGGATGTCGCGACTGTGCAATGACGCCAAAGCCTATGTGTTCTTCGGCGATCGCCGCGCGGACGCTTTCCTACAGGACACCACCTTTGGGAGACTGTTCGCCACTGGGACAGACCAGCTTTGGCTGATCGACCTGTGCGCGTCGCTGCGGGTGGACGTGCTGCTGGGGCAGTGACCGGGAACCGCAGCGCAAATGGAGGGGGTCAGAACAAGTGGTCGAGTGCCAGAAGTGCGCAGCGGGCCTGTGCAGCCATGCGGCGCAGTGCCCGATGTTGATCCGCTGGTACGACGATCCGTGGGACGGCACGTTCTGGCGGCGCTGCGAGTGCACCGACTCGATCAGCAGCTCGACCTATCCGGTGACGGTTCGGCGCATCGACGAGCGCTAGCCGAGCGGGCGGCGGCCGGCTGGGTCAGGGCGTCGGGGCCTTTTCCTTGACGTAGCTGCCGGGTGCCGCCTCGATCACGGTGTGCTCGTCGTTGCCGGGAGCCTGCGGTGCAGCCACCTTCTCGCCGGCGGTCTGGGCCACCCAGTCGTGCCAGGTCGGCCACCAGCTACCCGGGATACTCACGGCACCGTCCAACCACTTGTCCGGGTCGGGGTCGAAGGATTGGTCTTCGTGGACCCAGAAGTTGCGCTTCTTCTTGGCCGGGGGATTGATCACGCCGGCGATGTGCCCGCTGGCACCGAGGACGAATGTCCGCTCACCACCCAGTATTTGGGTGCTGGCGTAGGCCGCGGTCCAGGGCACGATGTGGTCGGCACGCGAGGCATACAAGAACGACGGGATGTCGATGGACCCGAGGTCAACCGGGACGCCGCACTGCACGGTGCCGCCGGGCTCACGTAACTTGTTCTCCAGGTAGGTGTTTCGGACATACCAGCAGAACATCGGTCCCGGCAGGTTGGTGTCGTCGCTGTTCCAGTACAGCAGGTCGAACGGCGGGGGAGCCTGTCCCTGCAGGTAGCCCTTGACCACATACGGCCAGATCAGATCGTTGGCCCGCAGCAGCGAGAACACCTGGGCCAACTCGCTGCCCTGCAACACCCCGCCGCCGCCGATCGCGGTCTCGCGTTGGGCGACGCTGTTCTCGTCGACCAGCAGACCGATCTCACCGGCGTCACTGAAATCCAGGAAGGTGGTCAACAGCGTCATGCTCGCGGCCTTCTGTTCACCGCGAGCCTGCAGAATGGCCAGGGCGCTGGCCAGCAGCGTGCCACCGATGCAGAATCCGAGCGTGTTCGCCTGCTCGGCGCCGCTGATCTGGAGGGCCACGTCGAGGGCCCGCAAGACACCGTCGTCGATGTAGTCATCCCAAGTCAGCCGGCCCTGGTCGGGGCCGGCGTTGCGCCAGGACACCAGGAAGACGGTGTGCCCCTCGGCGACCGCGTGGCCGACGAACGAGTTCTCTGGCTGCAAATCGAGGATGTAGAACTTGTTGATGCACGGCGGGACGATCAGCAGCGGCCGCTCGTACACCTCGTCGGTGGTCGGCGAGTATTGGATCACCTGCATGATCTCGTTCTGGAAGATCACCGAACCCGGTGTGGTGGCGACGTTTTCGCCGACCTGGAAGGCGGTTTCATCGGTCATCGAGATCCGGCCCTTGGCCAGATCTTCGGTGAACAGCTGAATTCCCTCGATCAGGCTCTTGCCGCCGGTTTCCAGCGCGCGCTGTTGTGCCTCCGGATTGGTCATCAGGTTGTTTGCCGGGCTGAGCGCGTCGGCGACCTGCCGCAGCGCAAAGCTCCACTGGCCTTTGCTGCGCTCATCGAGCGGTGCAGCTTCGAGCGCTTTGGTCAGCAGGTCCACTTGCGCGAGATAAGTCCGTGCGGTGGCTTCGAAGCGTGGATCCTTGGTCCAGGCGTCACCGGAGAACCGGCGGTCCTTGATCGGCTCTGCGGACGAACCGAGCCCGAACATCGCGGCCCAACTGTTGGTGAGCTGATTCCAGGTCTCCAACTGCCACTTGGTGGATGCGGCCAACGCATCGGTCCACTGCTTGGCGAACGGGAACTCTGGGCCACCGGCGGTGCTGAGCAGCGCCTGCTGCGAGTCGATCAGGTCGGTGAACCAGCGCGTGGGATCCTGCGCGGACTCGGACATGGCGTCGCCTCCAATGGCTAGGGCAGGCGTGAACCTGTACTCGCTGAGCGGTCATGGATACGTGGCGGATGGCCACCAGCCTCCGGCCCCAGCTTGCCTCGGGACAGCCGGCGACGTCACCTACGATCCGCTGGCTGAAAACTGCGGGCCGGGGCCGCTGGTGTCAGACGCCCGCGAAGTCACCGACGGCGGTCATCTTGTTGCCGTCGCTGGCGGTCGCGAACCCGACTGCGGTGAAGTTGCAGTTCAAGATGATTGCGCTGTGCGGAGGGCTTTGCATCCACGCGTCGAACGCCGCAGCCGGTGTGGCAGCAGATCCGGTGCCCCAGTAGACGATTTCACCGGTGTAGCCGGCCGGGTGGCCGGCGTCCGCGATACGGGCTTGTGGTGACGAACCATCCGAACCGGTGTGCCCGCCCACGCCGCTGCGCAGCATGTCATCGGCATGCCGTTGAGCGGCCGCCGTCAAACGCGGATCGTCGCCAATCCCGGTGCAGGATTGCCGAATCTGGTCGACCTGGCCGTGCAAGCCGGCCACGAAATCGTCTGCCTGGGCCGGGAATCCAGCGACGACAACCCCGGCCAGGACGATTACGGCCGCAGTGCAGTCCGAGGAGACCCGACGATCTTGCGTTTCGTCATCATGGCTGTCTCGAAGGACGGTTGTTCTGCTGGTGCAGCCATCGATTTTACGACTCCGCGGTCTGCAATGTTCGAAATCGCACCAATGCCGCCGGTGCCCGCTCAGGTGCGGATGCGGCGAGATGCCTGCCTCGGGCCGTACTTACGCCGAGGATTTTTTTCCGAATACTGACTGCAATCCTCGGCAAAAGCGCTCCGGTAGCCGGGCCGAAGGGAAGCGCCGCCGGCTCCGGCGGGTCGACCAGTCGTTTGGGCGCTCACACCAGGGGTAGTCGTAGGCATCACCGTGCAGGAGGTATGCCCGTGAGTAAGGACCGAACGAGCCCCAGCAGTGCGGACCGTCGCGATGAGCCCGACCCGTCGGCTTTCGGGATGAGCGACGACGCCGAACCTCAGGTCGGGGCCCGGGCTCCCGATGACGACTTCGACGCCGACGAAACCGGCGCCGAGGCGCGTAGCGCGCAGCAGCACGACGACAACGACTGAACTCAGCACCCGCGATTGGTTGCTACGCGGTGCCCTGGCCGGCCTTGGTAGGGTCCTGATCCGAGGTCGGTCGCATCCGTGCTGAGCGGATGCCAGGGAACCCGGTGCGAATCCGGGACTGGCGCGCAGCGGTATGGGAGACGGGCTCGACACAAGCCACTGGAGGTTCTCGCGGACCTCTGGGAAGGCGTCGAGTTCGGATGATCCCAAGTCCGAATACCTGCCGGCCTCATCGAGTCCACGTGTATCTCGCGCACAGATACCTCGGCAGATGAAGGCAAGACGTGTCGAACCTCCGACGGCCCGTGATCGTCGTCGAGGAGGCTGTCCGTCGCCGCGGCACGACACCGGTTCCACCGGTTGGACGCGTCCCGGCCGTGGCACTGTCCGCGGTGCTCGCGGGTCTGACGCTGGTGAGCATCGTGGTGTCGGTCGCCTTCGGCGCGGAGGACATCCCGCTCGGTGACGTCTGGCGGGCGGTGACCGGCCGCTTCGTCGCGGGCACCGAGGTCGACACGGCCTACGACGTCATCATCTGGGACTTGCGGCTGCCGCGGTCCATCCTCGCGGCGACCGTGGGTGCCGGGTTGGCGCTGGCCGGAGCGCTGATGCAGGCGTTGGTCCGCAACCCGCTGGCCGAGCCGTATCTGCTGGGGGTATCCGCGGGCGCGGCGGTCGGCGCCACGGCAGTGCTGACGCTGGGGGCGTTGTCCGCGCTGGGCGTGTGGGCCCTGTCCGGCGGGGCGCTGCTGGGCGCGGTGCTCGCCACTCTGACCGGCTACGCGGTGGCCCGCGCTCAGGGCGGACTGTCCGCACTCCGGCTGATCCTGTCGGGCGTGGTGCTGTCCTCGGCGTTCATGGCGATGTCGTCGTTGTTGGTATTCACCGCCGGCGACCCACACGCCGCCGAGAGCGTCATGTTCTGGCTGCTGGGCAGCGTGGCCGGAGCGACCTGGGCGAAGGTTCCGCTCGCGGCTGCGGTGGTGCTGGTCGTGCTGATCGGGGCGCTGTTGATCCACTCCTGGCTGGACGCCTACGCGGCCGGCACCGACACCGCCACCTCGCTCGGGGTGCCGGTACGGGCCCTGCGCAATGCGCTGTTCGCCACCCAAGGTGTCCTGGTCGGGGTGCTGGTTGCGGTGTCGGGCGGCATCGGTTTCGTCGGGCTCATCGTGCCGCATGCGGCGCGCCTGGTCGTCGGCGCCACTCATCGCGCGATGCTGCCGGTCACGGTGTGTGGCGGGGCGCTGTTCTTGGTCTGGGTCGACGTGATCTCCCGAGAGCTGGCCGCGCCCCGGGAGATGCCGTTGGGCATCGTCACCGGGCTGATCGGCGCGCCGGTGTTTCTCTTCCTGATGGGCCGTCGGCGCTACGAATTCGGCAGCGGCACATGAGCGCCGCAGCGGTCAGCGCGTCCGGCCTGCAATGTCGGCGCAGCGGGAGAACCGTGTTGTCCGGTGTGGATCTGGCGGTTGCTGCCGGCAGCCGATTGGCCGTGGTGGGCCCCAACGGCGCCGGCAAGACCACCCTGCTGCGGGCGCTGTCGGGGCTCGAGGCGCCGAGGTCCGGAACGGTTCTGGTCGACGGCGCAGATGTATATCGAATGCCGGCGCGGCAGCGGGCACGCACACTAGCCGTGGTCGGGCAGGAAGAGCGGCCATCGGGAGAACTGACGGTCGCAGAAGCGGTCGGCCTCGGCCGGACTCCGTATCGGAATCCATGGTCCACGGTAGGGGTCGGGGAGCAGACGATCATCGACTCCGCCTTGAACGCAGTCGGTTTGGCCGGTCAGGGGCATCGGTCTTGCGCGCAGCTCTCCGGCGGGGAACGGCATCGCGTCGTGTTGGCGCGGGCCTTGGCCCAGCAGACGTCGGTGCTCGTCCTCGACGAACCGACCAATCATCTCGACGCCGCCTGGCGGCTGAGGTTCATGCGCGTCCTCGACGGCCTGGCCGGCACGGTCATCGCCGCCATCCACGACCTGGATCTGGTGTTGCGGCATTTCGACGCCGTCGCAGTCATTGCGGCCGGTGGGCTCGTCGCGCACGGACCGCCGGTCGAGGTCCTCGACGCCGACCTGCTCGCTGCGGTCTTCGACGTCGCCGGCGATGTCATCACCCATCCCACGACGGGCCTTTCCCACCTGCTGCTGACCCATGCCGACCCGGCTTCCGACTCCTAGCAAGGACAATCATTGTGAGACAACCGTTTTGGATGACCCGGCGCACCGGACTGGCGGTCGTGGCGATCGCTTCGGCGCTGGCGCTGGGTTCGACCACTGGGTGCAGTTCGCCGAACCGGGACTCCGTCGCCGCCGCCACCGTGACCGTGACCAACTGCGGTGCGCAGGTCAGTTACGACCAACCCCTGGACCGGTTGTTCGTCAACGACGGCGGCATGATCGCCATCGCACTGGCCGCCGGTGCGCGTGCGCAGATGGTGGCCGTCAGCTCGATGGCCCGTGACGTCGATGTCCTTCGTCTGGCATACGGTTCGCAGGTCGACGACCTCAACGAAGTCGCCCCGAGTCAGCCGACCTTGGAGAACATCGTCGCCGCACGACCGCAGGTGATCTTCGCCGGCTACAACTACGGCATGGGCGAGGCCCGCGGTATCACTCCGGAAATCCTTGCCGGACATGGCATCGAGGTCTACCAACTGTCCGAGGCGTGCCGGCAGGTCGAAGGTGAGTCCGTGCGCGGCACCATGGACCCGTGGGTGGCGCTGGACACCGATCTGCGCAACATCGGCATCATCACCGGCAATGCCGAACACGGTGCCCGAGCCGCCGACGAGGTGGGCACGCGACTCGAAACACTGCGCGCCGCACCCCAACCCGAACAGAAGCCCACCATCTTCCTGTTCGACAGCGGCAGCGACACCGTGTTCTCCTCCGGGTCGTTCGGCGGGCCGCAAGGGATCATCGACGCTGCCGGTGCCCGTAACGCCACCGAGGACATCGCCGACACCTGGACCACGGTGAGCTGGGAGCGGATCGCCACGTCCGACCCCGACCTGATCGCATTCGTCGACTATCCGGGCCAGTCGGTGCAGGAGAAGATCCAGGCCCTGCGCTCCAATCCCGCGAGCCAGAACTTGCGAGCGGTGCGGGAAAACCGGTTCATCAACCTGCCGTACGCGATGTGGGTTTCCAGTCCGCTCAACATCGATGCCGCCGAGGTACTGCGGTCGGTACTGGAAAACCATGGGTTGGCACCGCAGTCCGGCATCGAACCCGTCCTCGACGTGAAATCGCTTGGCCTGGCGGGCAACGACTGGCTCGAATGAGAGCAGGCCAGCTCGGTTTGCCGGTAGCGAAGCACTTACGCCGAGGATCGTTGCCACATACTGACTGCAATCCTCGGCGTAACTCGCATCGCGGGACGTTCACCCGGCAGCGGTACCAGACATGCGCTGCACGGCGGCCGCAGCTACCGAGTCGTCTTCCCGCCCGGCCGGGAACCGCCGGTGCAGGGGTTCTGGTCGCTGACCCTCTCTGATCGCCCGGGAAAGCCGCTGGTGGATTTGTCACAACACTGCCGCAGGCATATAGTTAGCCGCGTCTAAATAAACACACATGCGCGAAAAATCGCTTTCGAATGGTGTTTCGGAGCGGCGTCCGCAGGACGTTCCAACCCGGTGTTCGGGTTCCAGTGCTTTCACACGAAGGCAGGAATCTGTGCACAACTCATATCGCGTCGCCATCATCGGCGCCGGTCTCGGCGGTCTCGTTCTGGCCCACGGCCTATCCCAACTCGGCTTCGACGTCGCCGTCTACGAGCGGGACGCGGGGCCCGAGACCCGCCATCAGGGCTACCGCATCCAACTCGACCAACCCGGCCTGAACGGCCTGCGCCGCTGCCTGCCGCCCTCGTTGCTGCAGCTGTGCCTCGACACCGCGGGCGCGCCGCCGGCCCGGGTCAGCATCCTCAATCCGCAGCTCGAGACCATCACCGAGAAGATCCCGCATCAGGTGTCCGCGCAGCCACGGTCCTTCGACCGGGCCACCTTGCGCCGCATCCTGATCGCCGGACTGGGCGACCGGATCCATTTCGGCGCACGGCTGGCGTCCCACCGCCTGGACGACTCCGACGGTGTGCAGATCACGTTCGACGACGGCCAGTGCGTGCGCGCCGACCTGTTGGTGGGTGCCGACGGTGTCGACTCGGCCGTCCGGACCCAGCTGCTGCCCGACGCCGTGGTCGACGACGCCGGCCTGCGACTCTTCTACGGCAAGATCAACCTCGATGACCCAGATCTATTGCCGCCGTGGGTGTTCGAATCGATCTTCACCGTGATCACCGCCGGGCCGGGCCGCCCGCACCTCGGCGTCGGGCCGGTCCAGCCGGTGACCGCGCCGCCGGTGGCCGGAGCTGCGCACACCCCGCCGATCGACCTGCCGGCCACACCGCCGTATCTGGCCTTCTTGGTCGGCGCCCCCACCGGGCACCCGCAGCTACCCGACGATGCCGAGCTGCGTGCCATGGCTCCCGCACAGTTGCGACAGGCCGCGGTCGACGTACTGGCCGGCACCGGATGGCATCCCGACGTCGACCGGTTGGTCGCCGCGTGGCATCCGCCGTCGCTGATTGCGTTGCGGGTCAGCACCGCTGAGGTCATCGCCACCATGCCGGCCGGCCCGATGACCCTCATCGGCGATGCCATCCACCCGATGAGTCCGGTGCTGGCGATGGGGGCCAACACCGCGATCCGCGACGCCGCCGAACTCACCGAGCAGCTGAGCGCGGCAGCCGACGGCACCCTGACCCCGGTCGAGGCTCTGCAGCGCTACCAGCACCGGATGGCCGAGTACGCGGGCGCCCTGGTGGCCGCGTCACGCCAAACCGGACAGGCCCGGGTCGGGCAGCGCTGATCGCGCGGGCGGTCGACTGACCGAGCAGTACTGAGTTCTGCTGTCCGCGAGCAGTTTTCGCCTGCCGACGACTCGTGACTGCGGTCAGGACGGTGTCTTGCGCGGGGCTGGTTTCTTGCGGCGGCTGCGAGCCGGCTTGGTGCGCGCGCGGGCAGCGTCGAGCAGTTCATCGACGGCCCCGCTCAGGCACTGCTCGTAGACCTCGGGGTCGGGGATGGCCTTACGATCGGCGGTGAAGCAGAAGGTGATGCGGTTGCCGTAGCTGCCGATGCCATTGTTGAGGCCCATGCCGTCGAGCACCGGGCCCAGGCCGGTGGTGTCGACCATCTGCGCACCGCAGAAGTACATCGGGGTCAGGGGCCCGGGAACGTTGCTCACCAGGGTGTGCGCGGCGACGGTGCGCCCGGTTCGGCTCAGAGCGCGTACGGCCGCCCGTTGCACGGTGCCCATCAGCCCGCCGAAGGCCTCCTCGGACATCGCCATCAGCGATCGGACCGGGTGGGCACCGGAATCCTTCACGTGCGCAGTCGATCTCACGATCCGCGCGAGCCGATCGAGCGGGTCGGCTTCGTCGGTCGCCATCGTAATGGGCGCGATCGAGTACTCGTTGCCGCTGGTCGCGGTGCCGGTGTCCGAACTCACCGTGCCGCTGGCGCGGGTGGCCGTGGGCCGCACCGAGATCGGCATCATCGCCACCATGGCTTCGTCGGGCAACTCATCCTTGTCGAGGAGGTAGCGCCGGATGGCCCCGCCGACCACGGCGACGCCGACGTCGTTGATGGTGGCGTGCGGCACCGCGGCGCGGATCTCCTTGAGCACGTCCAACGTGGTGTAGGCGGTGCCGAATACCCGGTGCGGCGAGACCACCTGGTTGAAGCGGGTTGCCTTGGGCAGCGATGCCGGCGACGTCACGGCCGGATCGCGGGTGTCGGTCACCAACGCAGGCAGTTGCGGCGCGACCTTGCGGACCTGGCGCAGGACGTCGATCGGCCGGACCGCGCCGTGCAACGCGGCACGGCGCAGCAGACCGAGGTCAGACGGGACGGCGTCCGGCTCCCAGTGGTAGTCGTCCGGGGCCACCGGCGGGTCCTCGTCGGGCTCGTGGCTGTGCAGCGCGGTGAGGATCTCGGCGCCGGCGACACCGTCGATGGCGGCGTGGTGCACGCGCAGGAAGATCGCGAATGCGCCCTGCGGCAGATGGTCCACCCCGTCGAGGCCGTCGATCAGGTACAGCTCCCAGGGCGGCCTGCCGAGGTCCAGGGGCCGCGCGTGAATCCGGGCGACCTGGGTGCACAGTTGGCGCCAGCTGCCCGGCCGCGGCAGCGCGACGTGCCGGACGTGGTATTCCAGGTCGAAGTCGCCGTCGCGGATCCACCACGGCCGGTCCAGCCCGAACGGCACCTCGACGAGCCGTTCCCGGAAGCTCTCGGCGACGTGCAGGCGTGCCTCGATGTACTTGAGCACTTCCTCGTAGCTGACCGGCTCGTGTGAACCGCTGCGCGTCGACGGGTCATAGATGCCGACGATGCCGATGGTGTTGTGCGCGGTCGCGGTGTCCAGGGACACCATCGTCCAGTCCGCACTGGAAAGCTGGCGCATGATCTCTCCTCAGCGTCGACTGGATTGGTGGTGCAGCCCGGCCGAGCTGAGGACCGAGGCGATGTGGTCGTCGTAGGCCGCGCCCCGCCACGCGGTGACGTGGCCGCGCGGGCACCACGCGATCGACGGCTCGTCCCAATGCCGCCAGAGCTCGGCCGCGCCGTGCGGTGGCGCAATCCGGTCGACCTGTCCGGCCACGATGTGGCGCCGCTGGTGGGGGACCAGGCACGGTCCGGCCAGCGGCGAAACGACGCGGTGCACCAGCGCCGAACGCTCGTCGTGCACCTCGCGGTGCAGCCGCCGTTTCGTCGGCGTGACCGGCGCTGCGTCGCGCATCGAGGCGGCCAGGTCACTGGTCGGAACGACGGCGACCAGGCAGGCCAGGTCGTGCTCGACCGTCGACAGCAGATTGATGACGTAGGAGCCCAGCGACAGGCCGAGCAGACCGACCGAGGGGGCCTGCTGGTCTTCGCGCAGCCAGCGCAGCAGGCGACGGATGTCCCACACCGATTGGGTCAGGCCCAGCACGTTGTTGGTCGCGAAGATGTTGGACGAGAACTGCCGCTGAGAGGAAAAGCCGCAGGAGCGTGGACCGTGCAACGGCAGCACCGGGAGTGCCACGTTGATGCCGAGTTCGTCGTGCAGGCGGCGCACGCGCAGCATCTTGAGGTCCGACGGCCGCCCCATCCCTTGCCCGTGCACGGCGATCAGCCAGGGCCGGGGGGCGCCGGGGTGGCGCAGCAGCCGGACCGGCACCTGTTCGTTGGCACGGAAGGTCCGCCAGCGTTGGCCGCCGGGTTCGCCGCTTTCGGGCCGCCACCCGCTGTCGAACCGGGCGACTTCCATCCCGGACGAAAGCGCCGAGATTGCAACGTCTCTCGGCGGGTTCGGGCGCCGGTGTCGACGCAGCGGGGTGTCCAGCCAGCCGGCCTTACCGTAGTAGCGGACCGCGGCGTCGAGTTCGGTCGCTGCCAGCGCGTAGTCCTCCGCGGACCCGAGTGAGGACAGCAGCGGCATCGGGGTGGCCAACAGCGCGTCGACGGCGGCGGCCACACCGAGCCCGAACGACGGTTTCGGCACCGGCACGCCGTCGCGGGTGGTGACACCGCGCCGACGTGCGGTGTCGGCGCGCAGCACTTCGCGGGCCCCGGCCACACCGGCCGCGACCAGGGGGCTGGCGACCGCCGCCATGCCCAGCCACCGCGCAGGTCTCACCGTTGTCCTTCCGTCTTGCGATGCAGGATCATCGGGCTGTCCGTCAGAAACCGGGGGAGCCGTGGAAGAGGGGGCCGTCGAGTCGCTGTGAGCTGCAGCTTGGGACACCGCACCAGTTTTGCAGCCCGCTCATGGATAGTCATGCTTATCGGCTGTTCTGCCGCCAGCGAGTCTTCGCCCAGCGAGAACAACGCCCGCGGTCCTGACCCGGCTTCCGGAAAGGCCGGGCTCGGGTCTCAGCACCGAAAGTCCTTGTCTCCGAATCAGCCAGCGGTCAACCGGGGCGATTCGGGTGGACTCGGCCCGTTCGCACCGCATTGGCCACGCTGAGCCAGGCTACTATCACTCGGCCGCCACCAGGCTGCGCAACTCGATGTCAGGGTTATCCCGCTGGAATCCCTCGAGCCGCCACGGTGTGGAGAACAGCACCAGCAGAACACCGTCCGCGCGGGCCAGCACCTCGGCCGAGACCTGCCGATTCACGAAATCAGCGTCCTTGGGGTCTACTACCCGGGCCACCTGATAGGGCAGCGACTCCAAGGCAATTGGTGCACCGATTTCGGTGGCCATCCGATGTGCGGCCACCTCGAACTGCATGGGGCCCACGGCAGCGAACACCGGCGCCTGCTCGCCACGCTTGTCCGAGCGCAGCACATGCACCACGCCCTCTTGATCGAGTTGCTCGATGCCCCGGCGGAACTGTTTGTGCTTGCTGGGATCGGTACCACGCGCGACGGCGAAATACTCGGGGGAGAAGCTCGGGATCGGCGGGAACTGCACGGCGGTTTCCATGTACAGCGTGTCGCCCGGGCGCAGCGCGGCGGCGTTGGCCAGGCCGATCACGTCACCGGGCCAGGCGCTGTCCAGGGTGCTGCGTTGCTGGCCGAACACCGACTGCGCGTACTTGGTGACGAACGGCTTGCCGGTGGCGGCGTGGGTCAGCACGTCGCCACGTTCGAAGGTGCCCGAACACACTCGGGCGTAGGCGATCCGGTCCCGGTGCGAGGAGTCCATGCCGGCCTGCACCTTGAACACGAACGCACTGAACGGGCCGTCGACGGGTCGTGGGTTACCGTCGACATCCACGATGGCTCCGGGCGGCGGTGCCAGTTCGACCAGTACGTCGAGCAATTGGTTCACGCCGAAGTTCAGCGCAGCGGAGGTGAACAGCACCGGGGACGTCTGGCCGGCAAGGAAGGTGTCCCGGTCGAAGTCGGACCCGTCGGCCGACAACAGCTCGGATTCCTCCACGGCGGTGGCCCAGTCGACACCGGCGGCGTCGTGGGCTAGGTCTGCCGGGATGTGCTCTTCCGGGGCGGCTGTGGCGCCACCTGCTGTCCGGGTGAACCGGATGTAGTGCCCCTTGCGGCGGTCCAGCACTCCCTGGAAGTCCCCGGCGATACCGACCGGCCAGGTCAGGGGAGTGGTGCGCAACCCGATGCGGTCATGGATCTCGTCCATCAGCTCCAGCGCATGCCGGCCTGGACGGTCCCACTTGTTGATCACGGTGATGATCGGAATTCCGCGATGTTTGCACACCTGGAACAGCTTCAGCGTCTGCGGCTCGAGGCCTTTCGCGGCATCGATGAGCATCACCGCGGCGTCGACGGCGGTCAGTACCCGATAGGTGTCCTCGGAGAAGTCCGCGTGGCCAGGGGTGTCGAGCAGGTTGATCACGCAATCGCGGTAGGGAAACTGCAGTGCCGCCGAGGTGATCGAGATGCCGCGGGCCTTCTCCATCTCCATCCAGTCCGACACCGTGGAACGCCGGCCCGCCTTGCCGTGGACGGCGCCGGCCCCGGTGATCGCGCGGGCATGCAGGGCCAACGCCTCGGTCAGCGTGGACTTACCTGCGTCGGGGTGGCTGATGACGGCAAAGGTGCGACGGCGGGCGGCTTCGGCGGCTACCTGGACAGCGCTCAGCGTGGGTGAAGCGATTTCGGTCATATCGCCATCGATGGTATGGGCCGACGGCTCAAAGAAATAATCGGTCCCGCGGCTGTGGCCGTGTCGAAGTGGTGCGAGTGGTCAAGTCGGCAGGCGGTTAGTCGGACCGGTCCGTTGCGGTGTGCGTGGAAACCATCTCCGTGAGTCCCTGCGACACGGGTACGTGAGGGCGGTAGCCGAGGTCGCGGCGGGCGGCGGTGATGTCGTAGTGGCGGTCATGGCCCAAGAATGTGACCAGCCAGTTGGTCAGCATGGGCGGTTTGGGCCGGCGCAACAGCCGTGCGCCGCCATCGAGCACCGCCGCCAGCGGTGTGGCGACCCCGAGTGGGACGCTACGCGCGTGGCTCACGTCGACGCCCTGGGTCGCCAACAGCGGGGTCATGAACTCGCGTATCGGCATCGGAGTGGCATCGGTGACGTAGTAGATGCCACCAGCTTGACCCCGAGTCAGTGCGAGTTCGGTGGCCGCAGCCAAATTGCAGACATGGACGAAGTCCATGATGTGGCGACCCCGATCAATCCACGTCCATCCGCCGGCTCGCGCCAGGTCGGCCAGCTCGGTCACCGTGCTCATCCCGGCGCCCCAGATGAACGGCGGGCGCAGCACCACGGTGTCCATCGTGGGTGCATTTGCGGACAGCAGGGCCTGCTCGGTGGCGAGCTTGACGCGACTGTAGGCGGTGTTGGGTCGGCCATTATCGGTGTTTTCGTCCACCACCGCTGCCCGCTGGCTGCCACTGGAGACGCTGGCCGCGCTGATCAACACAAACCTGCCGACCCCTGCCGCGGCGGCCGCCTCGTGCAGCGCCACCGTGGGGACGAGGTTGTCGCGGCGAAAGCTGGCGTCGGGCCCCCAGAACTCCATCCGGGCGGCCCCATGAATGACGGCATCGCATCCGGTTAAGACAGGTGTCCAAGCGGGCGGTGCACCGCCAGGCGTCAGGTCGCCCATCACGGCGTTCCCGCCGGCGGCTGTAACCAGCTCAGCGGCACGTTCGGAACGCGCCAACGCCAGCACGACATGCCCGTCTTCGGTGAGGCGGCGTATCACGTGCTGACCAACGAATCCACTGCCACCCGTCACGAAGACCTTCATGATGAACTCCTATCACGACGAATAATTTGACCTCAAAATATTAGGCGTCTTGATATGCTTCCGTCAACAGCAGAGGAGCTCCATGGCCAGACACCCCGCCAAGCCGACGGATCAGCTGCCCGGCGAACTGGCTGACGCCTTCGGCCGCGCCGGAAAATCGGTGGTCCGGGCCTTCGACGAACGCCTCGGGGAGCACGGGGTGTCCACGCCGCGCTCCAAGCTCCTGGCCGAGATCCAGCGACTCGGCCCGGTGCGGCTCGCCGACCTCGCACGCGCGGTCGGCATCACCCAAGGGACCGCCTCAACACTGGTCGAGGCTCTCGTGCGAGACCAGCTTGTGGTGCGAAGCACCGATAACGAGGATCGCCGCGCCATCCGGCTCTCCGTCACCCCGCACGGTGACGACCAGGCGGCCCGCTGGATCAGCGACTACCTCGACGCAGCGCGAGAAATCTTCGCCTGCTTCAATCCCGCCGAACAACGCAGACTCGCGGAATTCCTCACCCGCCTTGCCGACACCCTCGAGACAGCGCCTGAACAATAGCCCGCGTCCATGCTTCCCGAACGCAACGTCGCCAGGGCAGTGGAGCCTGAAACGGGACTGCCTGCACCACGGTAATGGGTGCTGCATACGTTGTCGCACATCTTGATCCGCGAGATGGCGATGTCCGGCGGCAAGCCTGACCGAATGGGTCTACGGCTGGCCTCTGTCAGGCCAAGCTATTGAGTACAACTCTCAAAAGCATTGGTCCAGGTTGATAGAATGGGGCGCGTGTCCGAACTAGCCTCATTCAATCACGTCGGCATCTGTGTACGGGATCGTCATGTCGCGCAGCGGTTTTACGAAGGGGTGTTCGGGTTCGAGTTCTGGTGGGAGCTGGATCCGCCCGACGATGGTACAGATCGGCTCCTGCAATTGGAGCCGCCCATCGGCGCGCACGCCACCTATCTCGTCCGTGACGGACTGGTCCTGGAACTGATCAGCTATGCCCACCGGCAGCCCCGCAGAGAAATCGTGCGGGTCATGGATGAACTGGGCCTGACCCACATTTCGCTGTCGGTACCGGATATGCCGCACACGTTGGCATTGATTCCGCAGTTCGGCGGCTCGGTCGAAGAGCAGACTGTCACCGAACGCTCGGCCATGGTGCGAGACCCCGATGGTCAGCTCCTGGAACTGCTGACCATGGACTGGCTCAACGCATTACCGCCACGGCCATAGCCGGCGTCAGCCGCCACGCTCCTGCACCATGGCCGAACGGCTGACCTTTGTTGCTGCCGTGCGCGGGATTTCGTCCACGAGTTCCACCGACTTGGGTACCTTGTAGGCGGCCAAACGACCTCGGGCATATTCGATTACGCCGTCGGCCGTGGGTGGGTGGGCCTGGTCTGAGGCTTGCACCACAGCGTGTACCCGCCGGCCCCACCGGTCGTCGCTGAGACCGATGACCACGACATCGGCAATCCCGGGATGGTCGATGAGCGCCGACTCCACTTCCGCGGGAAACACGTTGACGCCGCCGGTGACGATCATGTCGGTGCGCCGATCGGCGATGTAGAGGTAACCGTCGGCGTCGAGCCGGCCGAGATCACCAGCGGAGGTGAACCCGTCTGCGGTGGTGGGCAGCGGCGGGGCACCTCCGATGTAGCGGTACTGCCCGGTCATGGGCGCCCGCAGGTAGATCTCGCCGATCTCCCCGGTGGGCACCGGTTCGCCTGCGTCATCGAGGATCCGGATCTCGGTGTCGCGGAATCCCCGTCCCACACTGCCCGGATGTTCGAGCCACTCGTCGCCGCGCAGCGCGGCGAGGCCGAGGTTCTCGGTCATGCCGTAGGACAGCACCACTTGTTCCGGGCTCAACAGGTCGAACCAGCGACGCAACAGGGTGGGCGGCATCACCGCGGCGCCCTGGAGTATCCACTCGACGCTGGAGAGATCCCGCTGGTCCATGTCGGGCTGATCGGCAAGCCGCGACAGCATGGTGGGCGTGGCGGTGAACGTGGTGATCCGGTGCCGTTCCACCGCGTCGAGAAAGACCTGCGCGTCGAACTTCTCCAGCACCACCAACCGGTCCCCGCCGAGCAGGAAACGCAGCGGGATGAAACCATTGGTGTGATACATCGGTGCCGGCACCAGAATGGTCTGCGGCTGCCTCACCGGCGCCCAATGCGCCATGAACGGCAGGCTCGACGCCGGGGTCCAGACGCCCGGCGAGGTGTTGAGAATGATCTTCGGCAGGCCGGTAGATCCCGAGCTACAAATGCCGTTGACAGCGGGGGAGACGACGACCGGTAGCGGTGCATCGGATTGCGACGCGGCCAGGCGTCCCAGTTCACCAGTGCTGGAATCATCGAGGATGAACGCGGGGGCAATGACTTCCAACAGGCGGCGTTGTTCCCAGTCCGGCAGATCCCAGCGCATCGGGATGGGGACCGCACCGATCTTCCACGCGGCAAGGGCCGTCACCACCAACTCGACCGAGTTCGGAACCGACAGCGCCACGTAGGACCCGAGCGTGACACCCATCGCCAACAACGCTCGCCCAAAGGAATTCGCTGCCAGCTCGAGCTGTTCCCACGACAGCGATGTTTCCGTACCTTCGCGGGCCACGAAGATCAGCGCGGTACCGGACGGGTCGGCGTCGGCGAGGCTGGTGAGTTGCTTGCCATAGGGGATTTCGGTCACGCGCGCTCGGTCTCTGGTCGCCGGGCCCGGCGCCGCGCCTCCAACGGCACCACCGGCGGGCGAGCAGTCGGCCCCCGGGTAATAGCGTTCAGTCGTATCTCCGGCAGATCCACCGAGGCCTGCACCGTGTCCAGCCACGCCACCGTCTGGGCGACATCCTCGGCGGTGACGGCGTACATCTCGAACGGAACATCCTGCAGCATCTCGGTTTCCACCGGTCCGGGCGTGACGATGTTGACGTTGATGCCGTCGCGGTCGACTTCGAGTGCGAGCGCGCGGGCGAAGGCGTTCATCCCTGCTTTGGACGCCGAGTAGGCTGTGCGTCCGGGCATGGGCTCGTGCGCCGATGACGACGACACGAACACGAACCGAGATCCCACTGTCATCAGCGGCAGGGCCGCCTGGGTCACGACGAAGCAGGAATCCAGATTGGCCGACAGCGTATTCCGCCACTGCTCGAAGGTCTGTTTGCGCGCGTAGGTTCCGTCCAGGGTGCCCGCCGCATGCACCAGCAGATCAACTCGGTCGAGCGTGGAGATGGCTGCGCCGAATGACGATGGCGATGAGGCATCGCCGACGACGTACCCGGCGCCAATCTCGTCGGCGGCGGCGCGCAACGCGGATTCGCGGCGTGCGGTGAGGACGACGTCGTACCCACGCGCAACCAACTCGCGCCCGCAGGCCTTGCCGATTCCGCCGCTGCCACCGGTGATGATAGCGACGCGGGTCCCGTCGGTTCGGTTCAGCATCGGTAGATCCGTTCAGCATTGGCGGCGAACAACTTGTCGCGATCCTCGGCTGATAGACCGGCCGTGACAGTCCAATACGTATTCCAGAGCTGGTCCAGCGTGCCGTGCAGGCCGTCCACGGGGAAGTTGCTGCCGAAGAAGCATCGATCCACCCCGAACGTCGCGATCGCGTACTCCAGGCCCGGCCTGAAAGCAGCGACGTGCATCGAACCCAATGGCATCGCCAGCCCGGACAGCTTGCACATCACCGTGGGACTCACCTCGGCCAATGCCCGCAGACCCTGCTGCCAGAGCTGCCGCTCGGTAACCGAATCGTCACGCGGCCAACCAGTGTGTTCGACGACCACCAGAAGATCATCGTAGTGCTGCAGCCCCTGCGCCGCGGTCAGGAGTTGGTCGGGGTGCGCCATGATCTCGTAGATGAGGCCGCGCTCGGCGAGCACCTTGAGAACCTCGTCGGCGGGTAGCGGACCTTCGTAGGCGCCCATGGGGCGCACCCCGCGGAATCGCGCCGCTTCCTGTTGACGGTCCAGCGCCGAAATGGCTTCGGACGGCGACTCAGTGAACGGAAGACCGCCGATGATGGCATCCACTTCGCC
The DNA here is from genome assembly GCF_059812645.1 of Mycobacterium sp. NGS45. Taxonomy (NCBI): domain Bacteria; kingdom Bacillati; phylum Actinomycetota; class Actinomycetes; order Mycobacteriales; family Mycobacteriaceae; genus Mycobacterium; species Mycobacterium sp. NGS45. The sequence continues at coordinate 39,592 of NZ_JCALDB010000026.1, forward strand.
ACGCCGATCCAGTTCCAGCGTTTCGTCGACCGAGAACCAGCTGGTGGCCGCCGCGACGTTGATGATCTTCTCGACGTTCCATTCCCCAGCCTCGGACTGATAGGTGGACCTGTCGAAGCGCCTGGCCATGCCGCTGACATCACCCATGTTGAGTTGGGCCTGATCGGCCGACAGGTAGGGGTACCAGTCGGTGCGGGCCGGATCCCACAGGTGCACATGGGTGTCGACGATTCTGCTCGGTGCTGTCGCCGCTGTCATCGCTGCACAATCTCCTGGAGAGGATCGTCGAACCATGCCGGGATCTGCCGTCCGCCGTAGGTGATACCGCCCGTCGGGCGAGGGTGGCTGCGGAGGCCGAACCATCCCGAACCTGCGACGAGCTCTGCTCCGGCAAGTTCGTCGGCGTGCGGACTGCAGACCAGATGTGTAATGAGTTCGACTGGAGGTGACTCCGTTTCGACGCTGACAGCGAAGTGGTGCACCAGGCCACCGGTGGCCTTGAGGCCGGCGCGGGACAGTTGCGTCGAGGCTTGTGCGCGAGTGCGCCCGCCGGATGTGGTGGCACCGTGTGCGATTACCAGGCGTACCTGGCGTTTGGCGTTCATCGCGAGGCGGGCAACAGCACGGGCCCACAAAGTGTCGCTGCCGATCTGTGACGCGATGTCGTCGTGCTCGTCGAGGATTCGCTGCCACTCTGGTGACGACCTCGACACTGCAGGGCGGTCCGTCAGCGCGACGACGACCGCATCCAGGTTCGGCATGCCGGTGAGAGCGCCAGGATTGTCGACCGCTGTCACGGCCACTCCCCGTGCCTGCAACGCAGCGGTGATGTCTGCCGCCACGCCGGCCGAATCTGCGAACACCGCACAGGTGCTGGCGACCGGTGGTGGCACATCAGCGGTCTGGACGTGCTCGAATCCCGTGCCGAATCGGGCGTTGCTGCCACCACTGCTGGTCTGGGTCTTCTCGGCGGGGGCGAGCGCCAGCGTGGTAACTGCATCGAGAACTGCTGGGGCAGACCAAGAATCGCTGTCATGGACGACCTCGAGAAGACGAGGTTCATCGACCACCGCTATCTCCGAGCCGGCGGCGAACAGCACCGAGCCTTGGCATGCGGTGAACGTTCCGCTGACCAGATGCGTGCCCAGCGGACCGATTTCCTCTGGTTCGGGCAGGGCGCTCAGTGACAACCCTCCGGTGACCGCTGTGGACTTTCGTGCAGCTTCCAGCGCACCAGCGACCATCCTGGTCGCGGCAATGGGGGAGATGGCGTTGATCGTCACGCCGTCGGGCGCGTGGCGTCCGAGCTGCCAGGTGAGTGCGGCCACAGCACGTTTGGCGCAGCCGTAGGCGCCGGTGTCGGCTGCTCGCCACCCTGATCCTGACGTGACGCCCAGAATGTGTCCCCGACCGGCGGCAGCCATCAGGGGCAACGCTGCGCACAGCACATTGCGGTAGCCGGCCAGGTGGACTTCCAGCACGGCAGTCCAGTCCGCGTCCTCACCGCCGGTGTAGCTGGTGGGCCGGCTGATACCTGCGACGTTCACCACGGCGTCGAGTCCGCCGAACTCCTCAGCCAACTCGGTCAACAGGGCGGTGACGGCTGGTGCATCGGTAACCGAGACCCCCGACGCCCGTGCACCACCACCGGCGGCGATGATCCGGTCAGCGGTCGTCTGCTCAGCACCGTGCAGGATCTGGGCACCGTCGAGCGATACCAACGGATCCATGGTCACCACATAGTCGCCGGCGCGGCCGAGTTCCACGGCGATCGCAGCGCCGATGCCGGCGCCGCCTCCGGTCACCACTACCACACGTTGTCGGCCACTCACAGCAGGTCCAGTCCGGCCAGATCACCTGCAGCCAGCCAGTTCTCCAACAGATCACGGTAAGCGAAGTAGTCACCGAAGCCGCGCCCGAAGTTGGTGTCACGAGCTTGGATGGCGCCGGGGTCGCCCTCGTTGTTCAGCCGCGACGGTGTGCACGCCGACATCACGGCGCTGGCATCGACGTAGGTCTCGACGATCTGGGCGACCCAGTCCGCCTCGGCCTGAGCACCGACGTCGAACCCCTGGGCGCCCTGCTTCTCGAGCAGCGCCACCGTGGCACCCACGAACTCGGCACCCAGCACGGCAAGTTGGGTGTAGTTGACGGTGACCACCGACTGCTGCCCGGGCGCCGGCATGACGAACATGTTCGGGAAGCCGTGGCTCATCAGGCCGAACAAGGTCCCCGATGCGCCTGCGGCCCATTTGGCGGCGAGTGTGGTGCCGCCGCGGCCGACGATCTCGTGCCCCGCCCGCCGGGGCAGGGGTGTCACCTCGGCCTCAAATCCGGTGCCGTAGATGATGCAGTCCACGTCATACGTGCGGCCGTCGACCACCAGCCCGCGCTCGGTGATGCGCTCGACACCGGACGGACAGTTCACGAGTGTGACGTTCGGCCGGTTGTAGGCATCGAAGTACTCGTCGTGAAAACACGGCCGCTTGCACAGGTAGCGGTAGTACGGCTTCAACTGTTCGGCGGTCTGCGGGTCGGCCACCAGCTGGTCGATCCGCTGCCGATGCTGTTCCATGATCTCGAAGTCGAGGCGCTCGGCATTGCGGATGAACTCGGCCATGTCCGCGCCCGCAATGCGAGGTGGGTTCTGCACGGCCGCATAGTGATTCGTCCAACCATCATCGGTCAGATCGACGTCGACGGGACGACCCAACATGATGGACTGGAAGTTGTCCATCCGCCGTTTCTGCCACCCGGGTTCCAGGCTGCGCCGGAACTCGGGGTCGGTAGGCCGGTTGCCGCGGACCCCGATGGCCGACGGCGTCCGCTGGAACACGTACACCTGCCGGGCCGCCTGAGCGAGCGGACCCAGCGCCTGCAACCCACTGGCCCCCGTACCGACCAGGGCCACGGTCTTGTCGCCGAGCTTCGTCATGGGTTGGCCCGAGCCGCCGCCGGTGTAGCCGTAGTCCCACCGCGCGGTGTGGAACGCCACGCCCCCGAAATCATCCATGCCGGGGATATCGGGCAGCTTGAGCAGGTTGAGGATGCCGGCCGCGACCACGTAGTAGCGCGCTCGGAGCACATCGCCGCGGTCGGTGTCGATCACCCAGCGCCGAGCGTCCTCATCCCAGGCCGCACATTGGATCCCGGTGTGGAACAGGGCATCCCAAGCGAGGTCGAAGTGGTCGGCGATGGACTGCAGATGTTGCCGGATCTCCTCGCCGTAGGCGTAGCGCCGCGTCGGGATGTAATCGAGTTCTTCCAGAAGAGGCAGGTACTGGTAGGACTCGATATCGCACATGACGCCCGGGTACCGATTCCAGTACCAGGTGCCACCGATCCCGCCGGCGCGGTCAACGATACGGATCCGGTCGATGCCGGCCTTGCGCAGCTGGACCGCCGCCAGCAGGCCCGCGATTCCGGCACCCAGGATGACGACATCGGGGTCGTCGGTGATCGGTTCGCGCTCGAGCGGCGCGGCGAACGGGTCCGCCAGGAAGCTGGCGACGCGCTCATCATGGAAGAAGTCGCGGAGGGCGGCACGGCTGGGCACCAGCCGCCGGTCGCGCTCCGCGCGGTATTTGGCATTCACAGCTTCGAGGTCGAACGACATCGAGCTCCCTTTCGATGACTTCACGCAAGTCACATCAGCCACCAACGATGTAACGCTAGGATCCGGGTTGCGAATAGATTTACATACGAGGGTCCATATGTAAACAACGGGAGAGACTGCAGTGCCGGAACTGACGTTCGGAGACATCGACGACGTAACCAAACCGCTGGCGATCCTCGTGCACGGATTTCCCGACACGCCACACACCTGGCGCCACCTCGGCCCCGAGCTCGCCGAGGCGGGCTACCGGGTGTCGGCGCCGTGGCTGCCCGGTTATCGCGACGCGGCGGCCGGCCCGGTCAGCGTCGGGACCTACGTGCGGCACATCCTCGCCGAGCGCACAGCGCGCGGGGGTGACGAACGGGCCGTACTCATCGGGCACGACTGGGGTGCGAACGCCGGGTACGGCGTGGTCGCCACCGATCCTGGCGCATTCCGGCGCTACGTGGCGTTGGCGGTGCCACCGACACCCGCGCTGGGCAGTGGCATCTTCTCCTATGCGCAGCTCAAGCGGTCCTTCTACATCTGGTTCATCCAGCAGGTTGGCTTGGCCGAATCCGTGCTGCTGGAACCGGGATTTTGGGAGTCACTGTGGTCGGACTGGTCGCCCGGTTACGACGCAGCCGTGGACATTGCCGTGTTGCGTCGGTATGTCGACGCCACAACCGTCACCGGCGTCGTGAACCCGTACCGGGCCTCTTTCAATCCGGAGTTCGCGGATCCGGCCACCATGGACGAGGCCGCCGCCTCGCTGGCGTCGCCGCCGATTCCGACGCTGTACCTGCATGGATCCAGAGACGGTGCGATCGGCGCCGATCTGCTCGGTGGTGCCGCCGAACACCTCCCGGCCAGCGGATCGACCTTCCGGATAGTCGACGGGGCGGGCCACTTCCTGCATCTCGAGCGCCCCGCGGAAATCGCCGCAACCATCCTGGACTGGCTAGCGGACGGCTGATCCGCGCTTACGGCGCGGCTCCAACCCCGCGGCGTGACGCAGCTCGGCAAGAAATGTCGCCCGGTCGCCACCCCCGACGAGGTAGTGACACACAGCGATACGCACCACCGCCGCCGCGGCGACATCGGCGTTCTCGCCAGACAGGACTCGGCGCATACCTTCCTCCATCATCGGCAGCACCCGCACCATCTGGGATATCGAGTATTCGGGTTCGAGTTCGACCAGCGTGGCCAGCGAATGGGAGAACTGATAATCGACGATGAACTGCAGCGTCGCATCCACGCGGTCCGCACCCCGCAAACCTGCTGTGGCCGAGGCCATTCCCGCTGCGAAATTGTCCTGCTCGTAGAGAGCGAACGCGTCCAGCAGCCCCTCTTTCGACCCGAAGTAGCGATACACGGTCGGCCGGGATACCCCGGCCGTCGCGGCGACGTCGAGAAGCTGGAGCTTGCGGCGACCGCACCGGGCGACCACCTCGAAGGTGGCGTCCAGGATTCGTCTGCGGATGGATTGCTCACTCTCAGCGGGCACGTACACCCCCTCCGGTGGTTTACATATAGACCATCAAATGTCACACTGTTGGAACGCACCTTACGCATCATCGCACCATTTGGTGCATCGACTGCGCAACGCAAGGTGGCTTCATGTTAAGACCTGACCGCACAATGAGGTGACATCCGATGACGGACCTGGTGGTGCGAAAGATCCGTTGGGACTTCGACGCGACAGTGCCGTTCCTCTGGCAACCGGCCAATCCCAACTTCGGAATGTTCTGCAATGCGTTCACCTTCATCGCAGTGCCGTTCGAGCGGTACCTGATCAAAGCGCTTCGCCAGGCGCAGGCCCAGTTCGACCGGTCGCCGGTCGTGGCCGCCGAGGCGGATGCGTTCCTCCGTCAGGAAGGCCAGCACGCGGCGGCACATCGCAAGCACATGACGGCCCTGATTGCCCGGTATCCAGGTCTCGAACGCGCCCATGACGAAGCCAACAGGGCGTTCGATGAACTGAGCGAGACGCATCCGGTGCAGTTTCACGCCGCGTACATCGCCAATCTGGAAGCGACGTTCACGCCGCTGTTCAAAGTGATCCTGGACAACCGCAACTCCCTGTTCTCCGGGTCGGATCCGCGGGTAGCGGCGCTGATGACATGGCACTTCGTCGAAGAGATCGAGCACCGTAGCTCGGGGTTGATCCTTTACAACCACCTGACGTCCGATCGGTGGTATCGGGTGCGGCACATCCGCCACACCTTCCGGCATATCGGCGAGGTCGCGGCTGCGATTGCCCGGACAATCGATGAGGTCGTCCCGGTCGAGGATCGCGTGGTGTCCGCCGAGGAGCTGATGTCGCCGGCGATGTTCGTCGATGAGTTCAAGTTCCGCGGACCGGGCGGACATCGCCGCCGGAGAAAGGCGGCCGGCGCACCGTCACTGTTCACCTCCGTGCCCTCCGGTGACCTGGTACGCATGGTGTGGCGATTGGCCTTGTCCCAGACGCCATACCACGACCCAGCCGATCAGCCGCTGCCAGCGTGGGCCCAGACCTGGATGTCGCAATATGACCGCGGCCACGACATGACGCTGCTGACCGTGGATGACCGCGCGTCCGGCTGATTCCAGCTCGACCGTCACTGCCATCAATGAAGGATCGATACGTGAGCCCGAAACCGGACAAGCCGACCGTCGCCGTCATCGGAGCGGGTCCTGGCGGCATCGCGATGGGTGCGCTGCTGGCTGCCGGCGGGTACCAGTTCACAATCTTCGACCGCAATGACGGTTTCGGTGGCACCTGGCGCAACAACACCTATCCGGGAGCGTCGTGCGATGTACCGTCGCATTTCTACTCGTTCTCGTTTGCGCCGAATCCCTGGTGGAGCAAGACTTTTGCGAACCAGCCGGAGATCCTCGAATATTTGGAACGCGTGGCTGACGAGCATGGCCTCCGAAGCCATCTGCTGCCGAACACCCGTGTGGTGTCGTTGCGCTGGTCTGACGCCGACGAATTCTGGTCGGTGCAAACCGAGTCCGGCGATGTGCACCGGTTCGATGTCGTCGTGAGTGCTGTCGGCATGCTCGACGTCCCCAACATTCCGGATATTCCCGGAGCAGAACTGTTCGCCGGACGCGTCTTTCACTCTTCGAGGTGGGACCATTCTCGTTCCACTGCAGGGGAGCGGGTAGCATCAATCGGCACCGGTGCCAGCGCGGTGCAGTACGTACCGGCGATCGCGCGAGAAACCGGCCATCTAACCGTCTTTCAGCGCACTCCTATCTGGGTGACACCACGGCCCGACGAGCCATTCACCCGCGAACAGCAGGAGTCGTTCGCACGACACCCGGAAGAAGCCCGAAAGCTCCGTGACGCCGCGTGCCAGCAGTACGAGATGGCCGACTTCGCCGAACATGCTGATCAGACGCGGAACTTCACCGAGATGTCACGGAAGTTTCTGCACCGTCAGATCAAAGACCCGGCGCTTCGATCCAAACTGACTCCTGACTATCCGGTGGGGTGCAAGCGGCCGCTATTGTCCGGGGAGTGGTGGCCGACCTTCACACTGCCCAATGTCACGTTGGAAACCTCGCCGATCGTTGAGTTCACCCGTCACGGATTGCGGACCGCAGACGGCGTCGAGCACCGAGTCGACACCGTCATCTACGGCACCGGCTTCCGGGCCGCGGATTATCTGAGCAGCCTGCAGGTATACGGGCGTGATGACGCGTGCCTGCGCGACGCGTGGCGCGACGGTGCGGAGGCCTACCTGGGCACCGCGGTCCCCGGCTATCCGAACCTGTTCACGCTGTACGGTCCGAACACCAATGGCGTCACCTCCATCATCCACATTCTGGAGATCCAGACGGCCTATGTGCGCCAACTACTGGACGCGATGTCGGATCGCGGGCTGCGCACTGTCGAGGTGCGCCAGGAAGTGCATGCGCGCTACAACTCCGAGATCCAGACAGCGATGGAGGGCACGGTCTGGCTAGCCAACTGCCACAACTACTACCGGCACCCGAACGGCAAGGTAGTCACCCAGTTCCCGTACAGCGGCAATGTTTTCGCCGATTATCTGCGCACCGCGAGGCTTGACGACTATCACCTGTCCGCTGCCGGCACGGCCCTGACTGCAATCTGAGGAGTAACACTCGTGCGTGCCCTACACCACACGGCGGTCGTCACCACCGATATCGAACTGTCACTGCGGTTCTGGTGCGATGGTCTCGGTCTGTCCCAGTTACTGGACCACACGTTCACCGGTGACTGGCCGACCCTGTTCGGCGCAGATACCGACACGTTGCGTTCGGTGTTCCTCGGGGATCCAGAACGGCCCGACGCGGGGATCGTCGAACTCGTGCAGTTCATCGGTGCGTCGGACCTCACCGGTGCCGAGCCGCATACCGGACCGCCCCGGCCGGGCCTCTTCCTGGTCTCGCTGGAACGCGATGTTGACCTGACTCTGCCTGCGTTGGAGTCACTGGGATTCAGCGAAGGGATCCGGCGCATCTCGATGCCGGCGCCCGGCGGCAAGAGCGTGGAAATGGCGGTCCTCACCGCGCCCGACGGCGTTCTCGTCGAGCTGATCGGAGCGGCACAATGAACGCCGTTGTGGTCGGCGGAGCATCGGGGATCGGCGCAGCGGTGGTTCGACGGTTGCGCGCCCAGGGCCGGCGCGTCGTGGTGTGGGATCTCGCCGATGCCGATTTCATCTGTGACATCAGCGATCCCGCCGCCGTCAGCGCGGCCATGGCCTGGACCGTCGAGAACATGGGATGCCCGGACCGGTTCATCACCTGCGCCGGCATCGGGGCGTCGGGACTGCTCCTGGAGCAGACACCCGAACACTGGAAAAGGGTCCTCGACGTCAACCTCACCGGGACGTGGTTGGTGATGCGTGCCGGTGCGGCCGCAATGATCGAGGCGGGGATCCACGGGTCGATCATCGCGGTGTCGAGCATCAGCGGGACCTTGGCCGATCGGGACATGGGCGCATACTGCGTGTCGAAGGCCGGCCTCGACATGCTCATCCGAGTGGCGGCCGCAGAATGGGGCGTTCATGGTCTTCGGGTCAATGCGGTGGGGCCCGGCGTGACCCGTACACCCATGCTCGCCAAACCCGAACAGTTGCCCGGCTGGGTAGAGGGGCTGACCGAACGAACTGCGTTGGGCAGGCTCGGTGAAGCCGACGACATCGCCGAGACCATCGTCGGTTTGCTCGAGATGTCCTGGGTGACCGGCCAAACCATCTTCGCCGACGGTGGGTTGGCGTTGCAGAGCCCCATTGATGCCTACGGGCAGATCCAACGGCTGAAAGCGAGGACATCATGAGCTACGACTTGGTCATCCGCGGTGGCACGGTGATCGATGGGACGGGGCAGCCCGGCCACAGCGGCGATGTCGCCATTACCGACGGGGTGATCGCCGACGTCGGCCGCGTGGACGGACGTGGACGCCGGGAGATCGACGCCGATGGCGCGCTGGTGGCGCCGGGATTCGTCGACATCCACACCCACTACGACGGCCAGGTCACTTGGGACAACCGTCTGCAGCCATCATCCACCCATGGCGTCACCACCGCGCTGATGGGCAACTGCGGCATGGGATTCGCGCCGGTGCGGCCGGCCGATCACGCGCAACTGATCGAGTTGATGGAGGGCGTCGAGGACCTGCCCGGGCCGGTGTTGCACGAAGGACTGCCCTGGACCTGGCAATCATTCGAGGAGTACCTCGACGCCGTCGACAGCCTGCCGCACGACATCGACATCGCCGCCCAGGTGACCCATGACCCCCTGCGACTGTTCGTCATGGGCCAGCGTGCTGCCGACCGGGAAGCTGCCACTTTTGAGGACATCGCCGAAATGGCCCGCCTGGCGAGCGCGGGAATCCGGGCGGGCGCCTTGGGTTTCAGCACCTCACGCACCGAGTGGCACAAGACCAGCCGTGGCGAGCAGACTCCGTCGGTACGCGCCGAGATCAACGAGCTTGTCGGTATCGCCAAGGCCATCGGCGAGACGGGTACCGGTGTCTTCCAAGTGGTCTCGGATCTCAAAGGATTCGATCACGAAGTCGAGGTGATGTACGAGATGATGCGGGTCTCGGGCCGGCCGTTGTCGCTGTCGGTGATGCAGCACGAAGCCGGCGACGGCTACCGTCGGACGTTACAAGCGATCGAACAGGCCAATGCCGAGGGGTTGCAGATGACGGCGGTGGTCGCACCACGCGCCATCGGAGTTCTGGTCGACTTCAAGGGCACTTACAACCCGTTCGTGTTGTCACGATTCTTCCGCAGCGGACCCGACCTGCACGATCCGGACGTCAAGCGGCCCGTCCTGGCCGAGGTCGCCGAACGTGGGGGACTACGAGCACCACTGGAAACCATCTTCGAGTTGGGTGACCCGCCGAACTACGAACCCTCGCCGGAAGATTCGGTGGCGGCGCGCGCGGCCCGGGAAGGCAAGGACCCGGCCGAGGTGCTCTACGACATCATGCTGAACGGTCCGGCGTACATGCCGGTGTTCAACTATCACAGCGGCAATCTCGATGTGGTGCACGAAATGCTTTCCCATCCCAACGCCCTGCCCGGGCTCAGCGACGGCGGAGCCCATGTGTCCACCATCTGTGACGCCAGCTTCTCCACCACGTTGTTGACGCACTGGGGCCGCGACCGTGGCCGTGACCAGTTTGACCTGACCTGGCTGATCCAACGCCAATGCCGCGATACCGCACGCATGGTCGGTCTCAATGACCGTGGTGTGCTGGCACCCGGATACAAGGCCGACGTCAACGTCATCGATTTCGACAAGCTGACCGCCCGGGCGCCACGGTTGGTCGCCGACCTGCCCGCCGGTGGGCAACGGGTGCTGCAGGCCGCCGACGGCTACCTGCACACCCTGGTCACCGGCGTAGAGGTGTATGCCGATGGAGAAGCCACCGGCGCACTCCCGGGCCGGTTGGTCAGGGGCGCGCAGAAGGTGTGAGTCAGCTGGCGGGCGGAGGCCTACCGGTGTTCGTGAATGCCTGAATGGCCTGATGCCGGATGAACTTGTAGTAAGTGGTGCCTGCGCTGTTGCGGCTTGCCGGTGCTTCGGCGCGCCGGTGGCCGGACCCCGTGAACTGGTCCATGGCGAACGAGAGTCGTTCATCGGTGGGTACAGGTGGCAGCGTAGCGGGCCGGGGGTTGGTAGCCCAGCGATGAGTGCCGGCGGTGGTGGTTGTAGTCGTGTTTCCAGTCGCCGATGACGACGCGGGCCTGGGTCAGGGACCAGAAGCTGTTGATGTTGAGGCATTCGTCGCGGAGGCGGGAGTTGAAGGATTCGACGTAGCCGTTGGGCCACGGCTCGCCGGGCGGGATGAAGTGCAGCCCAACCTGGCCTGAGGCCCAGTCGGTCATTGCGCCACAGGCCAGTTCGGGTCCGTTGTCGCAGCGCAGGACTGTCGGATAGGTGCCGCGCTGAGCGGCTAGGCGGTCCAGTTCGTCGACGAGGTGCTCACCGGTGATGCTGCGCTCGACCATGCCGCCGAGGCATTCACGGGTGTGTTCGTCGATGATCGAGACGATCTTGATGGGCCGTCCGTCGGTGGTGACGTCGAACTGGAAGTCGACCGCCCATACCCGGTCGGGGGCATCGGCGGTCACGGCGAGCGGAGCGGTGGAGGTGCCGTGACGTTTGCGCTTGCGCCGCTGTGGAACACGTAGGCCTTCCTCGCGCCAAAGGCGTTGGATCTTCTTGTGGTTCACGTGCCAGCCTTCGCCGCGGGCATCGTGGTAGGCGGGCCGGAAGCCGCGCCGCGGGTGTTTCTCGGCGTAGGCGCGTAGCCAGTCCCGCAGGGCAGCGTCAGGGTCGTCCGGGGTCGCCGCGGTCGGTTCGTGGCGTTGGGTAGCGCGGTGTTGCCCGGTGACGCGGCAGGCGAACCGTTCGCTGACCCCCAGCACGCGCTGAAGGTGATGAACGGCCGCCCGCCGGCGTTCCGGGCCTAGAAGTTTCCCTTCGCGATCTCCCGCAGCGCGTCCTTCTCCAACTCGGCATCGGCCAACAATCGCTTGAGGGTGGCGTTCTCGCGTTCGAGGTCCTTGAGCCTCTTGGCGTCCTCGGCTTTCAGACCGCCGAACTGGTTACGCCAGCGGTGGTAAGTGGCCTCGGACACCCCGAGCTCGCGACACACCGCCGCCGTGTCCTTCCCCTCGGCCAACAGCCGATCCGCAGCCATCAACTTCCGCACAATCTGCTCCGGACTGTGCCGCTTCCTCGTCGCCATGATCTTGTCGAGCCTTCCTGCCCACAACGTGGGCCGCAAGACTCTCATACACCCTGGATCAACCGATCGGGGTCAGGGCACCGGGTCCGCGTCGATCGTGAAGGCAGTATGCGCGCGCCGCCCGGCAACTGTCGGCGGGCGTCGATATAGTGCCCACCGAAGGCAGTCTTGATGGGGTTTGGTGTTGCTCGGCTCGTCCGTTTGGACGGAGTCATTCGTTTCCGACGGGGGGGACGCGATTGATGGACGACGTTCGTCGTGGGCAGCTGGAGAGGGTAAGACAGACCAGGCCGCACGACTACTTCTACAGTGCTCCCGACCACACCGACACTCTGCCCGACTACAGAAAGCGGGCCCGCGATGCAGGGGAGAGCATCGCGGTCAGCCAGCCGCTGACGCACAACGGACGGGCGTTCTGGAAACTCACCGACGCCGACAGTGGAGCGCTCGCCTGGCTTGCATTCACCCGCCCCGGTGTGCGGTCGGCGAGGCGCAAGGTGTGGACACTGATCCCGAACCTGCTGGAATTCGTGACGAACTGGTTCGTGAGCGTCGACCACGAGCTCATCGATCAGAGCCAGTGGATACATACCAACGTCGATATTTATGAGGCGCGCGAACTGGCACTACTGGTGCCGCAGCCGAACGCCGATGACATCAAACGGATCACCCGTCCCGAGTCTGTACTGAGCCTCGACGACATCGACCGTCACAAAGTGACGACCGTACTGGGTAAGGCAACTGCAGAAGCGATGAGGGCTCGGCGATGACTCACATGGACAAACAGGAATTTCAGGAGTGGGCGTACGACGACCTACTTACCAACACGACCCGCGGGGTGCTGGCCGAGTACATCGTGGCCACAGCGCTCGGCGTTCATGTGATCGCGCTCATCGAAAATCCCCAGGTGTGCTCGTTGAAATTCCTCACCCTGTGAGCACCGGTCAGTGTAGTGGTTGTCGGGTGCCGGTGGTGGCCCGGCGGAGGGCGTCGGCGGTGGCGTGGTGGTTGCGTAGTCGGTAGGACTCGCCGTCGAGGTTGATGACCACCGAGCGGTGCAGCAGGCGGTCGAGCATGGCGGCGGCCACGGTGGTATCGCCGAGGATCTCACCCCAGGCGCCCACGCCGCGGTTCGTGGTGATCACGATGCTGGTTTTCAAATACCGTTGGGAGACAACCTGAAACAAGGCCGATGCCGCTTCGGCGGGCAGCGGAAGATAGCCCAGTTCGTCGATCACCAGAAGGGTCGGCCCGGCGTAGAAGCGCATGGTGGTCGCCCAGCGGCCCTCGATCGCGGCGCGGTGACACCGCGCGGCCAGATCGGCTGCGGTGGTGAAGTAGGTGCGATACCCGGCATGGGCTGCTGCCCTTGCTAGTCCGACCGACAGGTGCGTCTTGCCTGTCCCGGGCGGGCCGATCAGCAAAATGTTGGTCGCCGATTCCAGGTAGCGGCAGGTGCCCAGTTCGTCGATCAGGGCACGGTCGATGCCGGCGGCGGCGTCGACGTCGAAATCGGCCAGGGTGGCCGGGGTCGGCAGGCTGGCGAACCGTAGCCTGCCGGCCAGCCGCCGAGCGGTGCTGGCATCGACTTCGACGGCCAGCAACCGCTCCAGGGCCACGGTCAGTGAGAGGCCCTCGGCGCTGGCCTGATCCAGCACGGCGGGCAGCGCTTCGGCGGCGGCGTGCAGTTTGAGTTCGGCCAGATGTGAGCGCAGCTGCTGATAGCGGCTGGCCGCCGCAGATGGCGATTCCGCGGTGATGGTGGTGGCGGTGGTTTTCGGGGTGCGTGCGGTGGGGGTCATTGCAGGGTCCTGTTCTGGGCGGCCCGCTCGTAGGCGGACAGGTCGATGACGGTGGAATCGGTTGATGGAGTTGAGGAGTGGCCAGTTTGGTTGGTGGCGTCTTTGAGTTGGAGTAGTTGTGCGGCAGCGGCCCCGGCGGCCGGACCGGGTGGGATGCGTTCCTTGCGGCGGTGTGGACGCCCGGTGCTGGCGGTAGCCATCGCGGCGGTGTCCAGGGCGATGACATGACCGCTGTCGCGGACCATCACCCCGAGCCCGTCAGCTGCCATGCGGTGTCGCGCGACCACGATCCCGGCCGCGGTGGCGATGTCGCAGGACTGGGCACCGACGGGATGGCTGATGACGACCTGGGCGCCGGCCAGCTCCGGAGGCACCGAGTACCGGTTGCCGCGGTAGGCCACCAACGCTTGGCGCGAAGCAGTGCGGGTCTCAGAAACGATCACCGGATACGGCGCCGCCGGCACCGCTGCCAACGGTTCATTCTTGGCCACCACCGCCACCGAGGACCGCCCATCGGCGGTGGCCCGCAGGCGGGTGTCACCGCGCATCCGCGCGAAACGGTCCACGTCCGACTGCGCCTGCTCGACGGACAGCTCGTCAGCCAGGGTGCGCCACCAGCGTTGCGCGGCAGTGTGATTGACCTTTTCCACCACGCCTTTGCGGTTGCCGCGTCGCGGCGGGCAGATCGCCACCGACACCCCGTAATACTTGGCCACCCCAGCGAACGACGCGGTCACCCGACCGCTGCCGGGATCGCAGACCGTCGCCATCCGGTCGAACCGCCAGATGCGGGTCAGTCCGCCCAGGCCGCGCACGACGCGGTCGATGGCGGCCACCAGATGAGGTTGGTCCATCGACGGTGACAACACGGCTCGCCACTTGCCGGAATGGGCCAGCGACCCGACCAACAGGAACGCTTTTTTGCCCCAACCCCACGAGGCGGGCGGATCGGGCAATTCCAGCCAGTCCCACTGGGTTTCCTCACCCGGCGGGTGCTCGATGATCGCGTTGGGCCGATCAACCGCGGTGCGACAAGCGGGGCAGTCCGGACGCAAACTGCGGGTGCGGATGTTGCGGGTCAGGCTCTGATACGACAGCGCGAAACCCAGACCTTCGAGTTCGTCGTAGAGGGTGCGGGCCCACAGATGCGGATCCTCGACCAGCCGCGCCGCCACGTAGTCAACGAACGGTTCGAACGGATCCGGGCCCGGTCGCGCCCGAACCCCGGGCTCAGCGTCGCCGT
>NZ_JCALDB010000027.1:0-49291 GCF_059812645.1 Mycobacterium sp. NGS45
GGCACTCGTGTCCTCTTGCGTGCCAGCGGCCTGGTGCCTCATCCTGTAGCGCACCGACCCGCAGTCGTGTCGCAGGTAGTTCACCGCCAGAGCACTCGCGGAGGGCAGATGGAGTCAGGGTCTGGGCGGGCGATCGGCCTCGCTCCCTTTCATTCTCGTGGTGCGCTGAAGGGCTTCGTGGTCTCTGGCCGGTGGCCGGATTCCACCAAGGAATGGGCGCAACTACTGATGGCTGCCGTACGGGTGGCCTCGCTGCCGGGATTGTTGTCCACCACGACCATCTTCGGGGTGCGCGAAGAGCTGCCCGAAGCACCCGAGCCCGGGACGGTCGGACTGGTCCTGGCCGAGGGCACCGTGGTCGGTGATGCCGCCATTGCGCCGGGCCATTTCGCCGACCACCAGCCGCCGGCGCTGCTGATGCTGCATCCACCGTCGGAAACCACGCCGTCGCTACCGGAATGCGTGGGCGCGGCGTCCGGGTGCGTGCTGCTGCCCGGACTGCCGCACCTTGGTCTCGAACATCGGGCGGCGTGGGTCGAAGCCGAGTCCGACGGCACCATCACGTCGATGGTCAGCCGGATCGGGGTGGATCCGATCAGTCACCCGGACACCGCGATCCTGGCGATGCTGCTGGCCGCCTGACCCTGGCTCAGTCGGCGGATCCGCGCTTGAGTTACCACGCGAAAGTCGGACAGGTGTCAAAAAGATAGCTTCAGTTGTTCGCTGACCGCTCCCGGATCTGGTCTCACGGGTCACCAAATTAGACAATTTTAAGCGTCTCCAGCAAACGCCGACTCCGGCATTTGCGCATGCACTGCCGGTTGCCCTGACGCTGCCGTATTCGGGGTCGAGCACGGCTCGATTTCGGCGCTGCCATGCAAGAACTTCCGTAAGTCGCGCAATGTTGTAGTGCTCATTGCCCCTTGAGCCGTGCCGAACTCACGCACCCGTCGCACAGTTCCGCTACGCACCCCCAGCCACGCTCGCGTCAATTTCCCAAAGGTTTGCACTTGGTTAACAGGAATAGAGTCGCTACGATGGTCAGCAAAGGAATCGGGGAAGAGCACTGAGAGAGCACTGAGTGCTGGTAGGTGGAGGTCGATACGATGAGTACAACGTTCGCTGCGCGATTGAATCGCCTGTTCGAAACGGTGTACCCCCCAGGGCGCGGCCCGCACACCTCGGCTGAGGTGATCGCCGCGCTGAAGTCCGAAGGTGTCACCATGTCGGCGCCGTACCTTTCGCAGCTCCGCTCGGGTAATCGCACCAACCCGTCGTCGGCGACGATGACGGCCCTGGCCAATTTCTTCCGCATCAAGCCGGCCTACTTCACCGACGACGAGTACTACGAGAAGCTCGATCGGGAACTGTCCTGGCTGGCCAACATGCGCGACGAAGGCGTCCGTCGGGTCGCCGCACGCACGGTCGGACTGTCCCCGGAAGCCCAGCAGGATCTGGTGCAAAAGGCCGAGGAGTTGCGTCGCCGCGAGCAGCTGCCCGACTAGTCTTCCGGCGCCTCGTCGAGATCCCGGTACTGCCGCGCGATCTCGATGATCCACTCCCGGTCCGAGTAGTCCTCGGGCTGGCGTAGCCACTCCGGGCCCGGGAAGGTTTCCGCGCCATCACGATCACCGCGCCCGTTGCGGATCCACTCGGCCACGGCTCGGGCCTGCGCACTGCCGGAGACCTCGGGTCGCTGCGCCGTCGCCGCACCGGAGCCCGGCCGTCGGTGCAGGGCCGCGCTGGCTTCCAGGTACAGCGCGTCGGAAATCAACGACAGCCGCTCAGCCACCCGATAGACGATCGGCCCGCGCGGCCGCACACCGATACCCAGGTCCGGCTGCCGACGTTGCAGCTCGGTCAGCAGCGGTTCGGTCAGGGCCAATTCCCGGCGTCCGGCGAACCAGTCCTCGATGGTGGGCAACAGCGACCCGGCGCCGATCACCGCCATCGCAACCCCCAACAGCACCAACGCCGAACTGACCGGAAGCAGTGCTGTGGTGCCGCTGGCCCGCAGCACGAAGTACGCGGTCGCCAGCAAGATCAGCAGCATGCCCAGGGTGAAGACGAACAGCGCCCGGCCGCGCCGGGTTCGATTCGAATGCCGCACCCCGGCCACCGAGACCACCGCCAAGGCCAGCGCGATGTAGAGCAGCGGCAGCAGCCACGGCAACGAGACGCTCGGCGAATCCAGATTGTTGGCCAGGTACTCGGCCGGCGCCACCTCCGGCTGGCGCGCGGCGCGGAAGAACAAGACCAACGTGATGATCGCAACCAGCGTCGCGATTGCGTACTGCGCCAACGCTATTCGACGCACCACCGGCTGCGGCCAGCGGGCGGCCACCGCCGTGATCATCACCGAACTACCCGCGGCGCACGCGATCAGCGCCACCTGGCTCAACGCCACCGACACGTTCGGCCAGCCCACGGCGTCGTCGATGAACAGCGTCAGCGGCGGCCAATTGAATGCGGCCACCAGCGCCAAGCTGCCCAGCGCAATGATCATCGCGGCACTGACCAAGGACTGCTTGTTGACCAATGCCCAGCCGATCCGGACGCCGGTGGCCAACGCCAGCAGCCCAGCGATCACCCAGACCGTCAACCAAACGCCTCGCCAAGCCGAACCTGAACGATCGACGACCGATCCGACGGCATCCGGCCCAGTCGGTAGATCAACAGCGCCGCGAAGTCCTCGGCCTCCTGCTCGACGTCCTCACCGCCCGGCCCCATGCACCCGCTGCGCTGATGCAGCATGTACTCGATCAACGAGTCGCCGGCCAGTTCGGTGGCCGCCCGCGCCACGTCGGCGATCGGGACGCCGTCATGGCCGAGCACCAGGTGCCCCAGCTCGTGGGCCAGGGTCCGCTCCCAGGTCGGCAGACCCTGCTGGATCAGGAACACGTCCCGGTCGGCGTACTGGCGCCACTGCCCGCACACACCGTCGGGCAGTTCCTCGGTGCTGACTTCGATCGGTCGCCCGCGGCTGACGCCGACGGCGTCGACCAGCCGGTGCAGCGTCACCTCGCCCCGGCGTGGCGCCAGGTCGACCACGTCTCCGACCGCGCGGGTCACCCGCCGACTGGTCGCCATCTCAACTCGCCGAACTCGGGCATCGCCCAGCGACGGCCACAACGCCCGTCATTGCAGGAACCTCGCGGTGCCGGCGGCGCGCACCGCCAGCCCGGCCCGTGCCTGCCGATAGCCGATCACGCTGCCGATGGCGGTCAGGATGGCCAGGCCCGCGACGCCGGTGAGCGCCAACCCGGCCAATTGCACCGGTTGCACGCTGCGCAGGTACTCCGGGTAGCCGGCCCGGAACGCCACCGGGGACACCGGTGTGCGGTCGACGTCGAGCGTCGGGGCGGCCGGCGCTTCGGCACGTACGGCCGGGCTCTGCGGTGTCTGCGGAGCGGGCGCACTCGGCGGAGCCACCGGTACGGCCGGCGGCGGGACCACCGGGACCGCGACGGGCGGCGGCACCGCCGGCACCGGCGCCGCGGGCGGCGGACTCAGCACGGCGGGCGCCTGCGGCGCAGCAGGTGCGACCGGCGTCTGCGGCGCAGCCGGCGCCGGGCGCAGGATCTGTGAAGTCTGCTTTCTGGGGACCAGGGTGGTCGCCGGCTGATTCCCGGGGGTGCTCACGGTCGGAGCGTTCGCGGTCTGCGGCGTGCCCGCCGGGGTGCTGCGGGGCGCCGGATTGATCCGGCGCGGTCCCACCGCGAATGACAGCGGAGCCAGGCCGGGGCGGCCACCGGCCATCGGCCCACCGCTGGTCTGGGCGCCGCCGCCGCCACGGACCTCGGTCGCGGCGGCCGGAGCATCGAGGGACCAGTTGCCGAACAACGGGACCGATCCGACCGCGTCGCCCAGGTCGAGGTGGACCTCGATACCCACCGACAGGTCGGTGGTCGCAGGGTCGGAAGTGTCCGACTGGTCGGTCTGGGCGGGCTGTGCTTCCTGGTCGCCGCGGCCCGGCTTGACCTGACCGCGGTTCACCTTGACCGAGCCGCTGGCCACGCCGTCGACGGCGTCGTCCCGCCGACGATCCGCCGCGGTCTGCTGCGTGGTCGCGCCCTTGACCACAGTTCGTGGCCGGACCCGGTCGGCCGGCCCGGTTCGGCCGTCCCTGCCGTTGCGGAAGGCGTCACCTGCGCCGACCCGGTCGGCACCGAACGACGCGCGCGGCCCGCCCGAGACCGGGCGGTCCTTGTTCTTGTCGTGTCGGTCGTCGCCGAACAGCCGGTCCAGGATTGGGAGGGCGTCGGCGGTGGCGATGCCGAACCCGCCGGAACCGCCTGCGAGCAGACCACACGCCAGCACGCTGCCGATGACCGCGCTTCGCAGCCGTGAGGTCTCCACCGTCTCTCCGCGCTCTCGTATCGTGGTCTGTTCCCGCGGGCGTGACGTCGCCGTCACCCTCGGTCATTGTCGCATATTCGCAGGTGGGGAATTTCGGTCATTGGGCCAACCGCTAGGGTTGACCCACCGCTGGTGGAGGTACCCCGCCACGAGCGGATCCGCGACGACGCACTGCCAGCGACGACATCGGAAGGCGGCCAGGCATGGGCCTGTTCAGCAAGCGAAAGAGCCGAGCGACGCGCCGCGCCGAGGCGAAGGCACTCAAGGCCAAGGCCCGGTTGGAGGCCAAGCTCGAGGCCAAGAACGAGGTGCGCCGAATCAAGGCCACGGCCCGTTCGGAGAACAAGGCCCTCAAAGCTCAGCTCCGAGCCCAGCGCAAGTCCGACCAGGCCGCGCTCAAGATCGCCCAAGCCGAGTTGAAGGCCGCCCAGGAGGGCAAGCTGTTCTCCCCGACGCGGGTTCGGCGCACGCTGACGGTCGCGCGGCTGCTGGCGCCGGTGCTGGTCCCGATCGTGTATCGCGGCGCGACGGCGGTGCGCGGCCTGCTCGACGAGCGGCGCGCCGAGCGCCTCGGCGTGCCGTTGAGTCAGCTCGGTCAGTTCTCCGGGCCCTCCGGCGAGCTATCGGCTCGGATCTCGGGGGCCGAACGTTCGCTGCGCACGGTGGCCGAGAAGAACCCGAAGGACGCCGAGACCAAACAGTTCGTGGCGGCCATCAACGCGCGGCTGACCGACCTCGCGGCGGCCATCGGCACCGCCGAGGCGATGCCCGCCGGCCGTCGGCGAGCGGCCCAGACCGCCATCTCGGATCAGCTCGACGGGATCGAGGCCGATCTGCTGGCCCGGCTCGGGGTGCTCTGACGCAGCCTCGGGCCGAAAAAGGCCCAAGAACTTCTCACCCTCCCACCTCAACCGCAGGCTCAATCAGCGGCTACGAACCAAACGGTCAGCACTTACCAGCCGAATTCGCCGGCCCGGCCACTGTGTAGACGAGTAATATCTACGCATATGGCTACGCAAACCACGACCATCCGCGTCCCGGTCGAGACACGCGACCGCCTCAACGCACAAGCCCGACACCGGGGCATCTCCATCACCGCCCTCATCAACGAATGGGCCGCCCGCGAAGAACGCGAAGCCGCCTTCGCCGCCGAACGCGCCGCCACCCGCGCCGAATCCACCAGCCCCGACGCCCTCGCCGAGGACAACGACTGGGCCGAAACGGACACCGATGGCATCGACTAAAACTCCACGCCGCGGCGAACTGTGGCTCGTCGCACTCGGCGCCGGCCGACCAGGAGAACCCGCCAAACACCGCCCCGCCGTCGTCGCCTCAGCCGACGACCTCCTCACCGGCGAGCCCACCGAACTCATCGTCGTAGTACCAGTGTCAAGCTCTCGCACACCAACACCGCTGCGACCCACGATCACCCCAGAACAAGGCGTCGAAACCAACAGCGTCGCAGTCTGCCGCGCCGTACGCGCCATCAGCCGAGCCCGACTCCTCCAGCACCTCGGAACACTCGACGACCAGACCATGACCCAGATCGAGAAATCCCTGGCACTCATCCTCGAAACCAACTGACCAGCACCAAAGAAGACCACAGCATCCGGCCCAGTGCAGCCCAGCTGGCATGATGGCAAGCACTGCCGGCGAACGATCTCAACTGCAAAGGAGCAGCCCCATGGCCGACCAGCAGGACCTGCCCGACCGCGCGGAGCCCGCTCCGCCGCCGGCACCGGCCGCCGAGCCTGCCGCCGAGAAACCGCCCGCCGCGCCAGCTGCGGCTGATCCGGCAGCGGCCCAGGCAGAACCGGCCCAGGCAGAACCGGCCAAGAAGGCCGCCGCCAAGAAAGCACCCGCAAAGAAGGCGCCGGCCAAGGCCGCCAAGAAGGCCCCGGCCAAGAAAGCACCGGCCAAGAAGGCGCCCGCCAAGAGCGCTCCGGCGAAGGCCACCCCAGATACCCCGGCCGAGCCGGCCGCCAAACCCGCAGCTGCTCCCAGCCCGGCGCCGCTGTCCGCGTCCAACGGTCCGGCTGCTCCGTCCGAAGCCGCCAAGGAAGTCGCCGCGCAGGCCAAGTCGACGGTGCAGACGGCCAGCGACGCGGCGCGCCGGCCCGCCCCGGTTCCGGTCGACGGCGTCGGCCGCTCGCCGGTGCCGTTCATCGTTGCGCTCGCGGTGAGTGTGCTGGCGGTGCTGCTGGTGCGCCGCCTGCGCCGGCAAGCTGACGAAGACTGAACGACGCGGTATCCGCAACGACAGAACGCACCCGGAACCCGGGTGCGTTCTGTCGTTCCGGACCTGACCGCCGCTAGGCCGTCACGGCTGCCCGGTGCCTGCTGAAGTGCAGGGCCGGGTCGTCGATCGGACGGCGCCGCAGCGAATCCATGTCCAACAGGTAGTTGTGCCGGATCTGCCAGGGCCCACGCGATCCTCGGCGCGGCAGCAGATGCATCGACCGAGCGAAGTAGCCCGAGGACATGTCGGTGAACGGCAGCCGTTCCACGTCGTCGCCGGGGGTCTGCGGTTCGACCACGTCGTAGCCGTGCGCGTCCATGTAGTTCAGCAGTCGGCAGACGTACTCCGAGACCAGGTCGGCCTTCAGCGTCCAGGACGCGTTGACGTAGCCGAAGGTGAAGGCAGCGTTGGGTAGCCCCTCGAGCATCAGTGCCCGGTAGGCCAACCGTTGACCCGGATCGACGGTCTCGCCGTTGCGGCTGACCGTGGCGCCGCCGAAGAGCTGCAGCTGCAGCCCGGTGGCCGTGATGATGATGTCGGCTTCCAACTCTTCTCCGGAGCTGAGCTTGATGCCGGTGGCGGTGAACCGCTCGATGGTGTCGGTGACGACGTCGGCCTTGCCGGCCCGGATGGTCTTGAACAGATCTCCGTTGGGCGCCAGGCACAGCCGCTCGTCCCACGGGTTGTAGCTGGGCCCGAAATGCTTCTCGACGTCGTAGCCCTCCGGCAGCCGATGCTTGGCCATGGTCAGCAGGGTCTTGCGCATGTAGCCGGGGAACCACCGCGACAGTTGGTATTGCGCGGTGCTGAACGTGATGGCCTTGATCCGGTTGACGATGTGCGCGAGTTTGTCCGGTAGCCATTTGTTGGCCCGCTTGGCCACCGGGTCGATCAGCGGCAGCGCACCGACGTAGGTCGGCGAGCGCTGCAGCATCGTCACGTGCCCGGCGCCGGTGTTGGCCAGCGCGGGGATCAGCGTCACCGCGGTGGCACCGCTGCCGATCACGACGATCTTCTTGCCGGCGTAGTCGAGGTCTTCGGGCCAGTGCTGCGGGTGGATCAGCGTGCCCTGGAAATCGGCCACCCCGGGGAATTCCGGGGTGTAGCCCTCGTCGTAGTTGTAGTAGCCGCTGCAGGCGAAGGCGAAGCCCGCGTGGACCTGCTCGGTTTCGCCGTCCCGTTCGATCGTGATGGTCCACTGGTTGTCGGTGTCCGACCAGTCCGCGGCGGTCACCTTGGTGCCGTAGCGGATGTGCTTGTCGATGCCGTTCTCGACGGCGGCTTCCTTGATATAGGCCTTGATCTCGGCGCCGTCGGCGATGCCCTTGGCCGAGCGCCACGGCTTGAACCGGAAGCCCAGAGTGAACATGTCGGAGTCCGATCGGATACCGGGGTACTTGAACAGGTCCCAGGTACCGCCGAGGTCGTCCCGGCGCTCCAGGATCACGAAGGTCTTGTCCGGGCACCGCTGCTGCAGATGCCAGGCCGCGCTGATGCCGGAGATCCCGGCTCCGATGATCACGACATCGAAGAATTCGGTCATGACGCGAGAGTATCAACGCACTGTCGATGTGGTCAACAGTATGTTGAGTAAACTCGACACCGTGTAAACTCGGCGGCGTGGCAACCATGGACACCTCCCGTCCCAGCCGGGGCAGACGCACCACCCGCCCCTCCGGCGACGACCGAGAACAGGCCATCCTCGCCACCGCGCACAAGCTGCTCGAGCACAAGTCGTTTGCCGAGATCTCGGTCGATGACCTGGCCAAGGGCGCGGGCATCTCACGGCCGACGTTCTACTTCTACTTCGCCTCCAAGGAAGCCGTCCTGCTCTCGCTGCTCGACCCGCTGATCCAGCGGGCCAACTCCGGCTTCGCCGGGGTCAGCGCATTGCCCGCCGATCCGCGGCGCGCCTTCCGGGACGGCATCAACACCTTCTTCACCGCGTTCGCCGCGCATCCCACGTTGGCGCGGGCCGGCGCGCAGGCCTTGACCACCAACGCCGAGGTGCGCCAGTCCTGGTCGGCGTTCATGCAGCAGTGGATCGACCTGACCACCGCGCTGATCGAAGCCGAGCGGCAACGCGGCGCCGCGCCGCACACCATCCCTGCCGCCGATCTGGCGGTGGCGCTGAACCAGATGAACGAGCGCGCGATGATCGCGGCGCTGGCCGGCGAGCGGCCGGCGGTCCGCACCGCCGACATGGTGGACACCCTGACCCACATCTGGATGACCAGCATCTACGGCGAATCGCCCTAGCCGGATAAAGAAGTGTGGCGGTTCCGCGACGGCGGGTAGCTGGCGGTCGGTGAACCTGCAGCTAGCTGCATTTCGCCTGCCGGGTAATGCATCCCGGTGCGCGCCCGGCGCCGGAATGATCGCTTGCGGGCGTCATCGGCGCTGCCCATAATCTGTCGGTGAACAAAATTCGGGGGATCGTCGCGGCGTTGGCCGCGACCGCCATGACATTTGCCATTTCGATTTCCACGCCGATCGCGCCGTTCGCGCAGGCCGACCCGGCTGAACCCGCCGCGCCGACCGGGCAGGGCCCGCACATCACCGGCATTGAGCACGTCACCGACCGGTGGGACAAGGTTTCGGTGTATTCGCCGGCGATGAACAAAGTGATCGTCAACGACGTGTTCAAGGCGCCGCGCAGCGGTGCGCCCACCTTCTACCTGCTGCCCGGTATCGACGGCGGCGACAACCTGGACCCGGGTGGCCACTGGGCGCCGGGCACCAAGAGTTGGTTCGGAATGACCGATGTTCAGGGCTTTTTCGCCAACAAGAACGTCAACGTGGTTTCCCCGCTGGGCGGCCAGTTCAGCTGGTACACAAATTGGGTCAACGATCCCAGCAAGCAGTACCAGACCTACATGACCTCCGAACTGCCGCCGCTGATCGACGCGCAGTACAACACCAACGGACGGAACGCGGTCGGCGGTTTGTCCAGCACCGGCGGCACCGCGGTCGACTACGCGGTCCAGGCGCCGGGCCGCTACCGGGCCGTGGCGTCCTACAGCGGTTTGCTCACCCCCGCCGACGACGCCCAGCAGGTGGGCCTGACGCTGATGGGCGGCGGCGTGAGCGCCGACAACATGTGGGGCCCGCAGGGTGGCCCGCTGTGGATTGCGCACGACCCGTCGAAGAACGTCGAAAAGCTGCGCGGGGTCGCGATTTACGCTGCGGCGTCGGCCAGCGGCAACGTCGGCGAGGTGGACCGGCTGCCCGAAGGGTTCGGACCCAACTTCACCGGCGGTTTGATCGAGCGGATCGTCGCCGAAAGCACCCGCCGGTTCGCCGACGCGGCCAACGCCGCAGGTGTGCCGGTCACCTACGTGGTGCGTCCGGACGGCTCGCACACCTGGGGTCTGTTCGAATCCGAGATGCAGGAGTCCTGGAACACCACCGTCGGGCCGGCGCTCGGCGTGGCCTGACCGGTTCCGGCCCGGTGGCCGCCCGGTTCAGAACTGGGCGGCCACGAAACCGGCCAGCAGCACCGCGAAGCCACCGACCTCACCGATGATCAGGGCGGCCATCCCGACGTGCAGGAACGCGTCGGGATGGCTGAACTGGTTGGTGGTGTCCCGTTTGGCCCCGTGCAGGATGTAGCTGGCAATAGCGACCACGAAGAAGAACACCAGCACGCCGGCCGCGCCCAGGTTCACCGCCGTCGGCCACGCGCTGAGCTCGACGAAGACCGCTGCCAGCAAGGTGGCGAAGGAGTACAGCAGCGCCGCCCGGTGCGCGATGTCGACGTACGGGTGCGCCAGGTGGTTCTCGTTGACGGCCATCTGCCGGTACTTCCAGATCCCCAGGATCAGGGCGAGCAGGAAAATCAGCCCGGCGGCCAGCAGCGTCAGCCGGGTGTCGAGTCCGAGATCGAGGGCCATAGCCGGGCAGTGTAGCCACCGGCGGTGGCCGCCCCGACCGGCAGCGCGTCGGTCAGCCGGCCGCCCAACTCAGCAGTCGCTCGACCGGCCAGGTGTTGACGATCCGCTCGGTGGGCACCCCGTTGTCCAGCGCGCGTTGCGCGCCGTAACCGAGGAAGTCCAGCTGGCCGGGTGCGTGCGCATCGGTGTCGATCGCGAAATCGCAGCCGATCTGCAGCGCCAGCTCGATCAGCCGGGACGGCGGATCCCGGCGTTCCGGGCGGGAGTTGATCTCCACCGCGGTGCCGTGGTCACGGCAGGCGGTGAACACCTTCTCGGCGTCGAACTCCGATTCCGGCCGCATCCCGCGCCCGCCGGTGACCAGCCGGCCGGTGCAGTGACCGAGCACCGAGACGTTGTGGTCGGAGACCGCGCGCACCATCCGGCGCGTCATCGCCGCAGCGTCCATCCTGAGCTTGGAGTGCACGCTGACCACGACGACGTCGAGCCGGTCCAGCAGTTCGGGTTCCTGGTCCAGGCTGCCGTCGTCGAGGATGTCGACTTCGATGCCGGTCAGGATCCGCATCGGTGCGAACTGCTCGCGCAGTTCGTCGATCACGTCCAGCTGGCGCCGGAGTCGTTCGGCAGACAAACCGTTGGCGATCTTCAGCCGGGGCGAGTGGTCGGTCAGCGCACAGTATTCGTGGCCCAGGGCTCGCGCGGTGGCCATCATCTCCTCGATCGGCGCCGAACCGTCCGACCAGTTGGAATGCAGGTGCAGGTCGCCGCGCAGTGCCGCCCGGATCGTGCCGCCGCCGAGATCCTTTGCCGCCGCTCGTAATTCAGCCAGCGTGTCGGGAACTCGACCGGCGCAGGCCTGGGCGATCACTTTTGCGGTCTTCGGTCCGATCCCGGGCAGGGTCTGCCAGCTGCCGGCCGCGGCGTGCCGGCCGCGTTCGTCGTCGCTGAGCGCGTCGACGACGTCGGCGGCGTTGCGGTAGGCCATCACCCGCCGGCTGTCCTCGCGCGCGCGATCTTTGTAGTAGGCGATCTGCCGAAGCGCCTCGACCGGGTCCATGTTTCCAGTGTGGACCAGTGCGCGCGCGGCTGGTCTAGAGCGACCGAACCGTAGGTCCCGGCATGGGCCAGACCCTGCGCACCGCGGAATGCGCGGCGGGGGCCTCGACGTCGTGGCCGCCTGCCGCGCCGCGCGTGTACGGGAACACCAGGCCGATCGCGATGCCCTCACGGTGTTCGACGGTCAGCTCGATGCCGTCCTGGCCCCGGTCCGGCAGCCGCACGTCGACGGCCACCGCGACGGCCCGCAGGGTGTGCTTGACCTGCACTACGGCATCCCACTGCGCGGCCAGCTGCGCGGCCCCGTCCAGGTCGGTGTCGTCGGAAAAGTTCGCCGCGACGACCTGTTTGGCGCCGTCGAGGCTGACCGCCAACGCGAACGGCACGAACCCGCCCTGGTCGTCGAGCTGGCGGACGGCGAAGTCGACCGCAGCGCCAGTCAGATCATCCAAGTCGTCCTGCGCCTCTTGGCTCACCGCATCACGCCAACCGGCCACGCCTCGCCTCCTCGAATTTCGCGTCGCAGCCCACTCTAGGGGCCGACTACTCTGACTGCGGACACCAGTTGCAAGGAGCAACCCGATGACGCCTGACGGGAACGTGGTGCGCGCGCATTTGGGCGATCTGCTGCGCGCCAGCCAATGCGCCCAACACGCCTATGCCGAGAGCGACGGCAAGCGCCGGCAGATCAACACGCAGGTGGCGGGTATGCGCACGTCGTGGACCGGGCCGGCCGCTTCGTCGTTTCTGTCGAAGTGGGAAGAGATCGATGACGAGTGTGCCGAGATGCTCGCGGATCTGAGATTCATCGGCGCAGCGCTGTCCAGCAGCGTGAAGGTCTACGCCGAGTTGATCGGCGAGCATGTGGAAGCGCTGACTGCCATCCCGAACCGAAATCTGTGAAACATGGCGCGCCGCACCGTCAATGAACCGGCCCTGGCCGATATGGCCGACGAATTGCAGCGGTTCGCCGTCGTGATGCAGCAATGCCTCCAAGACGCCGAGGCCGAACTGCGCGGTTTGCATCGCAGCTGGGGCGGCGTCGCCTATGCGGCGTTCGCGCAGCGCTTGGTGTATTGGAAGGAATGGGCCGAGGAACTCGGCGAGGAAGCCGGCCGCATGCAGCGCAACGCGCACATCACCCACCGCAACTACTCGCACAACAATGAGGTGAACACGGCGATGTGGGGTGGCGCCTGAGCAGCGCCGAGCCCATCCGAGGCAATTGGTCAGTCGAGGATCGCTGCGGTCTGTTCGTCGTAGACCACGCCGCCGGATGCCGCCGCGAGAGCACGGGCAAAGCTTTGCGCGGTGCCGAACTGGTCGGGATCACTGCCCTCCACCACCAGCTGCCAGGCCACCGCCGGACGCGGCTGGGTGCCGGCAACGGCATCCGGTAGCTCCGCGGAATCGACGTCGTCGGGTCCGAAGACGGTGAACGAGTATCCGCCGTCGCTAAGGACTTTGACTTCGTCGCCGCACGCATCGTCGAGTTCGAGGTCAGCCATCGATGCGACCAGGGTGGTGAGTTCGCCGACATCGAGCCTGCGGGTGCCGTAGACGCTCAGGTCGTAGGACATCGAACCTGCGCCGCCGGGCCGGAGGTGCGCTGCCGGGTCATGCCCGCAGCCTACTGTTGTTGTGGTGCGCTTCGCTTTCAAGACTTCACCGCAGAACACCACCTGGGCCGAGATGTTGGCGGTCTGGCAGGCCGCCGACGACGTCGGCGGAACGCCGGAGGAGTTCGCCCGCAAGCGCGACGTGCTGGCCGCGCACTGCGCGGACCTGGGTCGCGACCCCGCCGCGCTCGGCGCCGAGCGGCTCGACTTGGCGATCAGCTATTTGCCGCAGCCCTACGACCCGGCCGTGCTGGAGCCACTGGCCGAGGCGAACCGGGATTCCGGATTGCGCGATGGTTGACGACGGTTTCGAAGACCTGGCCCGGCAGTGGCAACAGGTCCGGGCCAACGCCGACGATCTGCACCGGCAGATCCGACAGCTCGCCGACAGCCATTACGTCGCCGCGGACGCGGCCGGAATGGTCGAGGTCACCCTCAACGGCAATGGCCGGCTGATCGGGTTGCGCCTCGACGACCGGCTGTGCGCCCTCGATGCCCGCGAAGCCGCTCACCGGATCAACGAGGTGCTCTGGGCTGCCCAGGAGCTGGTCGACGAGACGTATGCCGGCGCCGAACCGGAACTCGAGGCGCAGGCCGAACAGTTCATCGCGCGGTTCAAGGCCGAACACCACCTCGACTGAGGACCGGACTTTCGGTGCGTCGCTGCCCGCGACTTCGCCGTTAGGGTTTGAACCAGCCATCCACGACTCGGGGAACCTCGCATGACAGACGTCGATCCGGAGCTTTACTACGACACCGCCGCGGCCTACAAAGGAGACAGCGACGGTGCCGGGAACGCCCTGGGCACGCTCGGCGGTGCGTTGCAGACGGCGAACGCCGCTGGCAGTCACGGGGTGGGTCCGCAGTGGGCCACCGCGTATGACACCACCTCGGATCAGGCCGCACGGGTCGCCCAGCGGATGGTCAACGCACTGCATAACATCGGCAACCTGCTGCAGCAGACCGGCATCAACCACGACCAAACCGAACAGGCGTCGGACCTCAATCGGCGCGACGCCGACGGCGACCCGGTCACACCCGTCGGCGAGACCGAGGGCACCTATCTCGCCGGTACCCCAGACCTGCCGTCGGCCGCCGGTGGCACCACCCCGGAGCCGACCGGTTGGCATTGGGTGGCCGAGAAGGTCACCGACGGCTGGCCCAATGGCAATCCGGACACGCTGCGAGCCGCGGGTGCCGCTTGGCAGGCGTTCGGTCTCCGGCTGGTCGAAGTGAACGACGCCGCCGGCCCCGAAGAAATCAACCTGCTGATGAATGTCGACACCGCCGAGATTGCCTCGGTGGCGGCGAAGATGAATACAGCGCGGTCGATCGGCGTCGACGTCGCCGCGGCTGCCGGCGATCTGTCCCGGGCGTGCACGGATTACGGCAACAAGCTCGACCAGGTGCAGGGTTTCATGCGCACCACCTTGATGGAACTCAACCTGCTCATGGTGTTCGGCGGGTTGGGCCGGTTTGGCCGGCTCGCCAAGATCATCAACAAGTTCCACATCGAGCTGGCCGCCTCGCACTGCAACAACCTCAACGAGGGGCTGCGCACCGAGGCCACTCGCACCATCAAAGACCTGGGCGTGGCGCAGACCTCCTTGGCCAAGGCCTTGACCAGCGCCGACACCCTGCTGGCCCTCACGCCGCGGAAGGTGGCGCCGACCCCCCGGGAGCGTCTGGCGGAGAATCGGCGCAAGGGCATGGCGGCCGAGCAGCGGTCCGGGATCCAAAGCCAGCAGAAGACCCGGATCTATCCCTACGCCAACGACCAGAACGCCACGCCGAAGCAGCGCGAGAAGTACCGGATTCCCGACGTACTCGACCCGACCACCAAGACGCTGACCGAGATCAAGAACGTACAGCGACTGAGCGCCACCAGCCAGCTGCGCGATATGGCCAAGTGGGCGCAGGAGAACGGATACACCATGGTGATCGTCACTGATGTCGACCGCACCCAGGGCGCCGACGGCGTCGAGCAGAGACTCGAGGAACGCTATCCCGGCCTCGATGTCGTGATCAGACCCGAGGCACTGTCATGACGTCGGCCGCATCGCCCGAACAGCGGATGCGGGCCGACCTGGAGGCGGCCGGCATTTCGGAGGAATCCCTTGCCGCACTGCTGAATTCCCGCACCGACTATCCGCAGGCCGTGCCACTGATGGTGGATTGGCTCGAGCACCTCGACGAACGGGTGCCCGCCGCGGACAACCGGGATGGTTGGCGGGCTGCGTTGCTGCGCAACCTGATCACCAAGCACGCCCGCGGTGACCAACGCGCGTTCGACGTCGTACTGGCCCAGTTCCAGCTGGATCCACCGCTGACCAATCACGAACTCGAGGCCGCCACCCTGGCGCTGGTCGAGATCGGCACCGCCGCGCACGTCGAGGCCGTCGGCGAGCTGCTCGACCAACTCGGAACCAGCCCGCGCCGTTGGCATTTGGTGAAATGGCTGGGCAAGTTCAAATCGCCGGCAGCCATCGCGCTGTCCGAGCGGCTACTTCGCGATCCGGATGCGGCGGTGCGCTATCAGGCCGTGCAGGCGCTGGCCCGGCAGCGGGCGCGGGGGGTGCGGGAGCAGGTCACGGCGTTGCTCGATGATCCGGACCCGGACGTTGGGGCAGCGGCCCGACAGGCGTTGACCAAACTCCCCGCCGCAGACGGCTGACGCAGCAAATTGCGCGGGCGTCAGGCGCCCGAGACCGGCCGGCCGTTCGGATCCGCTCAGATGCCGTAGTGCAGCAACTCGGCCCGGGTTACCAGGCGCTCGTGCTTGGCGGGGAACTCGCGGCTCTTGACCGGATGACGGAACAGGGACCACGCGATTCTGCCCACCCGCGTGCGAGTCAGTGACGTTGTGTGCACCGCTACCACTCCTGCGCTCGGAAATAAGCTGGACCCAGGGGCCCTACCATATCGGAGCGCCCGCTGTCTGCCATTAGAACGCCGGCTTCTGGCAAACTGGCCGAGGCGCGCCGAGAATAAATAAGATGATTTTATTGAGACAGGTGTGACTGGTGTGACTGAAACGTCAGCGCTGCGGGGCCGCGGTCGGCTTGATCGGCGCCGGTAGCGCCGTCTCGCCCACCAGGTAGCGGTCCACGCCGGCGGCCGCGGCCCGGCCTTCGGCGATCGCCCACACGATCAGCGACTGCCCCCGGCCCATGTCACCGGCCACGAAAACGCCCGGAACCGAGGTCTGGAAGTCGTCGTCGCGCGCCACGTTGCCGCGCTCGGTCAACTCCACACCCAACTCGGTGAGCAGGCCTTCGCGTTCGGGACCGACGAAGCCCATCGCAAGCAGCACCAGGTCGGCCTCCAGTTCGAAGTCGGAGCCTTCGATCCGCTCGAACTTGCCGGCCTTCATCTCGACCTCGTGCAGTTTGAGCGCACGCACCCGGCCGTTCTCGTCACCGAGGAACTCCTCGGTGTTCACCGAGAACACCCGCTCGCCGCCCTCCTCGTGTGCCGAGGACACCCGGAACATCAGCGGATAGGTCGGCCAGGGAGTCGACTCCGCGCGGGTGGCCGGGGGTCGCGGCATGATCTCGAGCTGGTGCACGCTGGCCGCGCCTTGCCGGTGTGAGGTGCCCAGGCAGTCGGCTCCGGTGTCACCGCCGCCGATGATGACGACCTTCTTGCCCTTGGCCGTGATCGGCGGCTGGCCGTTCTCGTCGAGCACGTCGTCACCGAGCTGCACCCGGTTGGCCCAGGGCAGGAACTCCATGGCCTGGTGGATCCCGTCGAGTTGACGTCCGGGCACTGGCAGGTCCCGCCAGGCGGTGGCCCCACCGGCCAGCAACACCGCGTCGAAGTCTTCGCGCAACTGCTCGACGGTGACGTCGACGCCGACGTTGACGTTGGTGCGGAACTCGGTGCCCTCGGCGCTCATCTGGTCCAGACGACGGTCGATGAAGTGCTTCTCCATCTTGAATTCCGGGATTCCGTAACGCAGCAACCCGCCGATCCGGTCCGCGCGTTCGAAGACCGTGACGTGATGTCCGGCCCGGGTCAGCTGCTGGGCGGCCGCCAGACCTGCGGGGCCCGAGCCCACCACGGCGACCTTCTTGCCGGTGACCACGTCCGGTGGCAGCGGCACCACCCAGCCCTCGTCGAACGCGTTCTCGATGAGCTCGACCTCGACCTGCTTGATGGTCACGGCAGGCTGGTTGATACCCAGCACGCAGGACGCTTCACACGGCGCCGGGCACAGCCGGCCGGTGAACTCCGGGAAGTTGTTGGTGGCGTGCAGCCGCTCGATGCCTTCCCGCCACTGACCGCGGAAGACCAGGTCGTTCCATTCCGGGATCAAGTTACCCAACGGGCAACCGTTGTGGCAGAACGGAATACCGCAGTCCATGCAGCGCGATGCCTGCACCTGCAGGGTGTCGTGGCTGAAGTCTTCGTAGACTTCCTTCCAGTCCTGCAGTCGCAGCGGGACCGGCCTGCGCTCGGGCAGTTCGCGTTCGGTGTGCTTGAGGAAGCCGCTTGGATCACCCACGAGCGGCCGCCATGATCGCTTCGTTGACGTCCGCGCCGGCCGCCTCGGCCTCTGCCACCGCCGCCAGCACGCGTTTGTAGTCGCGCGGCATCACCTTGACAAAGTTCGCCTGCTGCGCCGGCCAGTCGGACAGAATGCGCTGTCCCACCGCCGAATCCGTTGCATCGACGTGTGCAGTGATCATCTCGTGCAGCCAATCCACATCGTTGGCGTCGGCCAGGCTCTCCAGCTCGACCATTTCCTTGTTGAGGTTGCCCTCCAGCGCCCGGTCCGGGTCGTAGACGAAGGCGACTCCGCCGGACATCCCCGCAGCGAAGTTGCGTCCGGTCCCGCCCAGGATGACCACCCGGCCGCCGGTCATGTACTCGCAGCCATGATCACCGACACCTTCGACCACCGCGTGCGCACCGGAGTTACGCACCGCGAACCGCTCGCCGACCACGCCGCGCAGGAACGCCTGGCCGCTGGTGGCGCCGAACAGGATCACGTTTCCGCCGATGATGTTGTCCTCGGCGACGTAGTCGGCCGGTGCCCCATCCGAGGGCCGCACCACGATGCGCCCGCCGGACAGACCCTTGCCGACGTAGTCGTTGGCATCGCCGTAGACCCGCAGCGTGATGCCCTTGGGCACGAAGGCGCCGAAGCTGTTGCCGGCCGAACCCTCGAAGGTGATGTCGATGGTGCCGTCCGGAAGTCCTTGCCCGCCATAGGCCTTGGTGACCTCGTGACCGAGCATGGTGCCGACCGTGCGGTTGACGTTCGCGATGCTGGTGCGCAACCGCACCGGCGTGCCATGGTCCAGGGCCTCCCGGCACTGCAAGATCAGCTGCTGGTCCAGCGCCTTCTCCAAGCCGTGGTCCTGACCCGACGTGCAGTACAGGTTCTGGTTCATGAACGCCGATTCGGGCTCGTGCAGCACCGGCGACAGGTCCAGCTTGTAGGCCTTCCAGTGCTCGGCAGCCCGCGTGGTGTCCAGCGCATTGACCTGACCGACCATCTCGTTGACGGTGCGGAAACCCAACTGCGCCATGAGTTCGCGAACCTCTTCGGCGATGAACAGGAAGAAGTTCTCCACGAATTCCGGCTTACCGGTGAACCGTTCCCGCAACACCGGGTTCTGGGTGGCCACGCCCACCGGGCAGGTGTCCAGGTGGCAGACCCGCATCATGATGCAGCCGGACACCACCAGCGGCGCGGTGGCGAAACCGAATTCCTCGGCGCCCAGCAAGGCCGCGACCACCACGTCGCGCCCGGTCTTGAGCTGGCCGTCGACCTGCACCACGATCCGGTCGCGCAGTCCGTTGAGCAGCAGCGTCTGCTGAGTCTCGGCCAGGCCGAGCTCCCACGGCGCCCCGGCGTGCTTCTGCGAGGTCAGCGGGGTGGCACCGGTGCCGCCGTCGTGCCCGGAGATCAGCACCACGTCGGCGTGCGCCTTGGAGACCCCCGCGGCCACCGTGCCGACACCGTTCTCCGACACCAGCTTGACGTGGATCCGCGCGCCCGGGTTGGCGTTCTTCAGATCGTGGATCAGCTGCGCCAGGTCCTCGATCGAGTAGATGTCGTGGTGCGGCGGCGGCGAGATCAAACCCACCCCCGGCGTGGAGTGCCGCACCTCGGCCACCCACGGGTAGACCTTGTGGCCGGGCAGCTGCCCACCCTCGCCGGGCTTGGCGCCCTGGGCCATCTTGATCTGGATGTCGGTGCAGTTGGTCAGGTAATGGCTGGTGACACCGAACCGCGCGGAAGCCACCTGCTTGATCGCGCTCCGCCGCCAGTCGCCGTTGGCGTCCGGCTCGAAGCGGTCGGCGTCCTCGCCGCCCTCACCCGAGTTCGAGCGTCCGCCAAGGCGATTCATCGCGATCGCGAGCGTCTCGTGGGCTTCGGCCGAGATCGAGCCGTAGCTCATCGCGCCGGTCGAGAAGCGTTTGACGATCTCGCTGGCCGGCTCGACCTCGTCGAGCGGAACCGGTTCGCGGACGTCGTCGCGGAACTTCAGCAGACCGCGCAGCGAGGCCATCCGCTCGCTCTGGTCGTCGACCAGGCGGGTGTACTCCTTGAACACCGAGTACTGGCCGGTGCGCGTCGAGTGCTGCAACTTGAACACGGTGTCCGGGTTGAACAGGTGGTACTCACCTTCGCGACGCCACTGGTACTCACCGCCCACCTCGAGTTCCCGGTGGGCGCGCTCGTCGGGCCGCTCCAGATAGGCCAGCTGATGCCGCGCCGCGACGTCGGCGGCGATGTCGTCGAGATCGATACCCCCGGTGGCGCAATGCAATCCGGTGAAGTACTCGTCGAGCACCCGCTGGTTGATGCCGACCGCCTGGAACAGCTGGGCGCCGGTGTAGGAGGCCAGGGTCGAGATGCCCATCTTGGACATCACCTTGAGCACGCCCTTGCCGGCCGCCTTGACGTAGTTCGCCTTGGCCTCGTCACTGGTCAAACCGGTGATGAAGCCGCGGTCGATCATGTCCTCGATCGACTCGAAGGCCATGTACGGGTTGATCCCGGCCGCGCCGAAGCCGCACAGCATCGCCATGTGGTGCACCTCGCGGGCGTCACCGGTCTCGACCACCAGACCGACCTGGGTGCGGGTGCGTTCCCGGACCAGGTGGTGGTGCACCGCCGAGGTGCTCAGCAGCGACGGGATCGGCGCCAGCCACTCGTTGGATTCGCGGTCGGACAGCACGATGATGCGCGCGCCGTTGCGGATCGCCTGCGAGACCCGGGAGCGCACATCCTCGAGTGCGCGGCGCAGGCCCGGGCCGCCGTCGGCGACCGGGTACAGGCACGGGATGACCGCGGCCCGCATGCCGTGCTTGCGGCCCCGGATCTCGTGGTCGGGGTCCACGTTGATCAGCTTGGCCAGCTCAGCGTTACGCAGGATCGGCTGGGGCAGCACGATCTGGCGACACGAACTCTCGTCCGGGTTGAGCAGGTCACCCTCGGGCCCCACACAGCCCTGCAGGCTGGTGACGATCTCTTCGCGAATGGCGTCCAGCGGCGGGTTGGTCACCTGGGCGAACAGTTGCTGGAAGTAGTCGTAGAGCATGCGTGGCCGCTGCGAGAGCACCGCGATCGGAGTGTCGGTGCCCATCGAACCCAGGGCCTCCGCGCCGGTCCGCGCCATCGGCGCCACCAGCAAGTTCAACTCCTCGTAGGTGTAGCCGAAGATCTGCTGGCGGGCGACCACCCGGTGGTGCGGCATCTTGACGTAGTTGCCCTCGGGCAACTCCGAGAGCTGGAACAGACCTGCGTCGAGCCACTCCTGGTAGGGGTGCTCGGCGGCCAGTTCGGCCTTGATCTCCTCGTCCGAGACGATGCGGCCCTGGGCGGTGTCGACCAGGAACATCCGGCCGGGCCGCAGCCGCAGCCGCTGCACCACCTTGGCCGGGTCGATGTCCAGGACGCCGGCCTCCGAAGCCATCACCACCAGGCCGTCGTCGGTGACCCAGATCCGGGAGGGCCGCAGACCGTTGCGGTCCAGTACTGCGCCGACAACGGTGCCGTCGGTGAAGCACACCGACGCCGGGCCGTCCCACGGCTCCATCAGCGAGTCATGGAACTCGTAGAAGGCACGCCGCGCCGGGTCCATGTCGGTGTTGCGTTCCCAGGCCTCCGGAATCATCATCAGCACCGCGTGCGCGATCGAGCGTCCACCCAGGTGCAGCAGTTCGAGTACCTCGTCGAACCGGGCGGTGTCCGAGGCGCCCGGGGTGCACACCGGGAAGATCTTGTTCAGATCGTTGTGGTAGCCGAATACATCGGTGTGGATCAGCGCTTCGCGGGCCCGCATCCAGTTCTCGTTGCCGGTGACGGTGTTGATCTCACCGTTGTGCGCCACCCGCCGGAACGGGTGCGCGAGCGGCCACGACGGGAAGGTGTTGGTGGAGAACCGGGAATGCACGATGCCCAGTGCACTCTCCAGCCGCTCGTCCTGCAGGTCCAGGTAGAACGCCCGCAGCTGCGGCGTGGTGAGCATGCCCTTGTACACCAGGGTCTCACCGGAAAGGCTTGGGAAGTAGACGGTTTCGCGTCCGGGACCGTCCTGGCCGGGGCCCTTGGTGCCGAGCTCGTGCTCGGCGCGCTTGCGGACCACGTAGGCCCGGCGCTCCAACGCCATGCCGTCGGCACCGCCGATGAAGATCTGCCGGAAGGTCGGCATGGCGTCGCGGGCGAGCGCACCCAGCGAGGTTTCGTCGGTGGGCACATCGCGCCAGCCGAGCAGCTCGAGTCCTTCGGCCTCGACGATCTTTTCCAGTGCCGCGCAGGCCGCCGCGGCGTCCCTGGACGACTGCGGCAGGAACGCGATGCCGGTGGCGTAGTGGCCCGGCTCGGGGAGCTCGAAGTCGACGACCGCGCGCAGGAACTTGTCCGGGACCTGGATCAGGATCCCCGCGCCGTCGCCCGTGTTCGGCTCGGCGCCTTGCGCTCCGCGGTGCTCCAGGTTGACCAGCGCGGTAATGGCCTTGTCCACGATGTCGCGGCTGCGCCGGCCGTGCATGTCCACGACCATCGCCACGCCACATGAATCGTGCTCGTTAGCGGGGTTGTACAGCCCGCTGGGCGCTCTTCCCACCGGAAAACCCACCTGACCCTTCACTGAAGATATTGGGGACGCATCGCCGGACGCGTCCCATATGTCGGTGCAACAACACCGCACCCCGGAGGGAGCGGGCAGTGCTCCTCGGTATGTCCTGGTACGCATTGCCGGGGACCCGAAGCTTCCGCACAGCGCTGGACGGCGGCCCCTGTGATCGGGTCACGACAAGTGAAAAAACGATAAGGCAATAACCACCCGACATGCCAACTTAGCCAGCCCTAACTCGGCTGCTGCGTCGAATGCCTGATCACGGCCCGGTTCCGGCTGCCCAGACCTCGAATAGCGCAGGAGCGCAGCTACTTTCAGCTTAATTACGTGCTCGACCAGCCGGGTCAGTGCCGGTCGAAAAATGTGTCGAATTCTTAGAAAATTTGCCGCTTCCGGCGTCGGGCCGCCCGCTTGCCGCTGGCATTGGGCCTCACCTGCGGTTATTCAGCTCGGCCTGACCGAGCGCCGGACCGCACCGGTTTGCGCAATGCTGGCCGGTTTCTTAGAACTGGGCGAAATGGCGGCCGGTGGCGTAGCTACCCCTCGGTGCCCGGTGCTCAACAGCTACGCCACCGGCCGCAACAGCTGGTGGATCAGTGGAACTTGTTGTGGTTTACCGGCTTTGGTTGGGTTACGGGAAGTTCGCAGCCCCAGCTCCGGGTTGCCGCGGTGGAGGATCAGAACGCGTCGGCTTCGGCGCTGCCGTCGTCGTCGGCCTGCACCACCCGACGTCGGGTGGGTTTGCGGATCGGGTATCCGCCGCGCTCCGCCAAGGAGCGCAGCTGGCGCAGGGCGAAGGTCCGCCCGCGACCGCCCTCCGGAACGACGATGCCGGCCCACAGGCCCTCGGCGCCCGGGGTCTCGACGGCGTCGCGTGCGCACAGCCAGCGCCGTGGGCAGCCCCGGCAGATCGCCTTGGCGTCGTCGTCGGGCGCGGTCATCCAGCGCTCCGGGTCTTTGATGCAGGCGCCAACGACCTCGAACGGTGTTGCGCCCCCGTAGGCCGGGGTGCCGGGCTTCAGTGCGCTTGTCATGGAAGTTTCCCTTCGGAAGGCGTGCTCGATGTTTCAAACCGTAGCACTGCTCCACGTAGCACCGCAACACTTCGGATTCTTTTCCCGCTCTGGTGCTCTGATTTCGTAGCGTTGCTGCAGCGCCGCAGGACCGGCGCTTCGCACGCTGAGCTGCTTTTTTGTCGGCTGGGCCGTGTCGCCACTGCGAGCCCCGCTGCCGTTGCACTGCTGCCGAATCGGGTTTCGGTAGCGGCGCGTCCAGCACGGTTTCGTGCCACGGTTTCGCAGGACAGCGGCCGCGCGGTGGTACCCCTCAGGCAGTTGGACCCGGCGCCGCCGGCCCGCGGCGATGTCCGATACTGGTGGGAGTTCGACCGGCACGATGCATAGCGAACCGCGCTGCGGTGGCTGCGGCAATTCACCCTGAGGAGGCTCGAGGTCCGTGACCGAGCGCGAAGAGTTCTTGCGCGACCGCCAGAATCCGCCTCCGCCGCCCGCGGAACCCGCTGGCTGGCCGGCGCCCGCGCCTCCGCCCGCTCCGGCGTCGACTGTCCCACCGCCGCCCGGCGCGACGCCCGGTGTCCCACCACAGCCCGGCGCGGCCTTTGGTACCCCCGGCGCGACGCCCGGTGTCCCACCACAGCCCGGCGCGCCCTTCGGTACCCCCGCGGCGGCCCCGCCCCCATGGCCCGACCTCACAACCGATCCACCCGCGCCGCGTCCGCCAGCACCGCCCAGCGGTTGGCGCCGCCTACTGCATACCGTCACGTTTGGCCTGGTCAACCTGGGGCCGTCCGCGCTGCAGCGGCGGCAATTGGGCTTCGAACAGGCGGTGCGGGAACCCTTGCGGGGCTACTACAAGGTGGGCGTGCTCGGCAAGGGCGGGGTCGGCAAGACCTCGGTGGCGGCCAGCGTCGGGTCTGTCTTCGCCGAACTGCGCCCCGGCGACAAGGTGGTTGCCATCGACGCCGACACCGCGTTCGGGCGGCTGGGCAGCCGCATCGACCCGCGCAACCAGGGCTCCTATTGGGAGTTGGCCGCTGACCGCAATCTGCAAACCTTCGCCGACGTGCAGGCCAGGGTCGGGCACAACGCGGCCGGGCTGTACGTATTGGCCGGGGAGTCGGCCTCAACGCGGAAGCGGGTTCTGGATCCAGCGATCTACCGGGAAGCCATCCGGCGACTGGACCGGCATTTCACCATCACCATCGTCGATTGCGGATCCACCATGGACGCCCCAGTCACCCAGGAGGCGCTGCGGGATCTGGACGCGCTGATCGTGGTGTCCTCGCCGTGGGCCGACGGTGCCGCCGCGGCCGCCCAGACCATGGAGTGGTTGGCCAACCACGGGATGACCGATCTGCTGCGTCGGGCGGTGGTGGTACTCAACGACTCCGACGGCCATTCCGACCGCAAGACCCGGTCGGCGCTGGCCCAGCAGTTCACCAGCCGCGGCCAGACGGTGGTCGAGATCCCGTTCGACCCGCATTTGCGTCCCGGCGGCGTGATCGACGTGCGCGGCGAGATGGCGCCCAAGACCCGACTGGGCTTCCTGGAGGTGGCCGCCACCGTCGCGCAGCACTTCGCACACTCGCCGGCCACCGGTCAGCCACTGTCCTGAATCACCCTGTCATCGGCACGCGCCAAATCGAGCTCGTGCGGATCAGCCGTGACATCCTGCAGTCCCCTGCCGCGTTGGCCGCAGTGTTCGCAGCCGCTCGCCGGGTTTCACGTCACCGAGGTGGCGTTCGGTGCCGGGTATCTCGCACGGGGCCAGGTTCGTTGGCCTCAGCCTCCCGCGCAGCTCGTTACGCCGAGGATCCTGGTCAACATTCAGCAAAAATCCTCGGCACAAACACGCACCGCAGATCACCCAACGCCCAAACGGTAGCTCCACAACCCCGCACAACTCGTTACGCCGAGGATCCTGGTCAACATTCGACGAAAATCCTCGGCACAAACACGTACCGCCTGTCGCCAAAGTTCATGTTCGACGCGGGTGCCCTGCGCGGGGCCGGGCCGAGTCCAGCCCGCGCTCAGCGCAAGCGGTCAGAGCGTGATCGGGACGTGTTTCTCGGCGCAGGCGTCTTTCACCGCGGCGACGACGTCTTGGGTACGGATCGTTTCCAGGTCCGACACACTCACCGATCCCCGGTCCATCCGGTGCTGTGCAGCCACCCGTGAATCCCGCAGCCGCTCAGCACGTTCGACGACATTGCGGGCGAAGCGGCCGTTCTGCATGACGTCCACCCCGTGGGTTCCGTCCGGCCCCACGTGGGCCCGCAACCGGCGGCATGCTGCATTCAGCGCCGCGCGGGCGTCCGGCTCGATCACCGTGGCCCGCGGCGCGCCGTAGCGCACCGCGATCTCCACCAGCTCTTCGGCGGAATAGGACTCGAACCGCAACTTGCGGTTGAACCGGCCGGCCAAACCCGGGTTCACCGTGAGGAATTCGTCGACCTCGCGTTCATAGCCCGCGCCGATGAAGCAGAAGTCGAACCGGTGCACCTCGAGGGCGACCAGCAGCTGGTTGACCGCCTCCATCCCAATCATGTCGGGCCGACCGTCCTGGTGTCGCTCCACCAAACTGTAGAACTCGTCCATGAACAAGATCCGGCCCAGCGAGCGATCGATCAGCTCGTTGGTCTTGGGCCCCGACGAGCCGATGTGCTCACCGCAGAAGTCGGCGCGCTTGACCTCGATGATCTCCGGGTGGCGCACGATACCCAGCCCGGCGTAGATCTTGCCCAGCGCCTCCGCGGTGGTGGTCTTGCCGGTTCCCGGCGGTCCGACCAGCAGCATGTGGTTGGTCTGATTGGTCACCGGCAGTCCGTGCGCCAAACGCAATGCCCTGACTTCGATCTGGTCCTCGAGCTCGGCCACCGCACGCTTGACCTCGCTGAGTCCCACCTGGTTGTCCAGCAAGGCGCGGCCATCCTCGAGCAGCTCCGCGCGCCGCTCTTCATTCTCCTCGAGCGCACGTTCTTCGGAGCTGCGCTGGGTACTGACGTCCCACCGGTTGGTCCGGCTCTCAATCGTCTCGACGTCGGTGACCGCCAGTTGCAGCGCCGGGTCGGCCAACGCCTCGCGAGCCGGAGCGATCAAAGCGCCGTTGACCGTGGCCCGGGACAGCCAGACCTGCGCCTTCTCCTGGTCACCGAGTTGGCGGTGCACCATACCGCGGACGTAGGCCAGATCCGCGTTGATCAACGGGAACTCGTTCGGATCGATGATCGCGGTCATCGAGTCGGTGAGATCGCTGCGCTGACCGGCCAACGAGTCCCGTCCGTTACGCAGCTGCACCCGATCAGCCCAGTCCAGTGCCACCAGCCCTTGGCCGAGGTGCGCGGCAGCGTGGGCGGCCAAGGCGTTGATCGCCGCGGTGACCGCGGACATGATGAGGGCCTGCGGCGGCAGCACCCGAGCAGCCTCGGCGATCACGTCGGGCCAACGCTGGGTGACCAGCATCAAGTAGCTGCGGATGTACTGCTGCCATTGGTGGTTCTCCCAGGTGTCCAGCAGGGCCGGGTCCGACAGCAACGCATCGGCCTTCTCGTACTGTCCGTCATCGATCAGCGCCGACGCCAGAGCCAGGCCGGCGTGCGAAGCCTCGGAGACCGAAATCGCCAAGTACGGACCTGCTTTGACGTGTGCGGTGAGCGTGGCGCCGATGCGGTTGCTCTCCCGGTGCAGGCGGGCACCGAAGGCGTACACCTCTTGCAGCGTGCCCAGCGCCATATCGCCGGCAGCAATCCGGCCCAGCCAGGCGTCCGCCATGGTCGGATCGATCTCGGTGGCTTCTGCGAATCGGGCCAGCGCCGCCTCCGGCTCGGCTGCCAGCAGCTCCATGGCTCGATCGAACTGGCGTCTGGCCGCGGCGATGGCACTGCTGCTGGTCGTCGTCATCGGGCGTCATCACCGCCTGTCATCGGCGTACTCCAATTCGGTTCGAAGTGCGGTCGGTTCCGCCGACACATAACGGTTCTCGGCTCGGAACAGCTCCACTTCGACGGGGTAGACCGCACCGCCGCAACTGATCTCCACCACAGCCGGCCCGACCTGGGTGATCACCACATCGGCGCTGCCCCGATGCGGCTCGCCCGGGGCACCCACCGAGATCAACACGTTGGGTCGCGGCGACGGGGCCAGTGTCCCGTCGACCACGCTCACCGTCGTCCCGGCCGCCGGCCTGGTGCCATCCGTGACGGCCACGTCCTGCATCCGGACCGTCGCCCACCGGTGCGGATCACGGGTGTGTACCGTGACCCGCTCGCCTGCGCCGGCGACGCGGATGATCAGCCGCTTGGCAATCGCGTCCTCGGCCGCGATGTGCACCCGGGTGAAGTCAGCCGGATCGTTGAGCGGCAACATCATTCGATCGCCCGCGCCCACCTTGCCGAGCAGCACGCCGGACGGCCCGACGGGGAGCTCGGCGTCCGGGACCGGTCCGCGTCCGACTCCGCGCAACTCCGGCAGCGGTCCACACAGCGACGCCACGACGGCTGCCGCCTGTTGCCCGCACAGGGTCCGGACCAGCACGCTGGGCGGCGCGGGCGGCGGGTGGGCAGTGCGGACGGTCAACGTCGTGGTGGCCGTGCCGTCGGCGAACAGCGTGACGTTCTGCAGCACGGCGTCCACCCGCAGCGACCAGGCCTGTGCGAACACGTCGGCGTTCACATCGCGCGGGCGGTAGTGGTAGCTGGTGAGCCAGCCTGCGTCACTGCGCACCGAACGCCACTTCTGCCGACCGGCTGCCAGCGCACCCCGACCGATGCGGCGGTCGATTTCGGCAATATCAGTCGCAGTTGCGACCCGAGCCCGGATTCCGTGCTGGCTCAACGCCGCACTGACGCGTTGCGCTGCAGCCAGCGCGGCGGTGCCCAGCGTCAGGCGCCACTGCAGGGCCTCGGCATTCGGCAGGGCCGGAATCCGAATGATCAGCCAGGTTTCTCGGCTGCCGGCGTACGGCGGTGTTCCGATCAAGGTGTCATACACCCGTGGGTAGTCACCGGAGGCGCGGCGCCGGCTACCGGCAGTGACCACGCTGATCGAGTCGATGGTCAAACCCAGGCTTTGATGCAGCAACCCGCCGAGCTCGGAGATGTTCAGGGTGTTCTCGGTGTAGGTCGACGTCGAGCCGGTGAAGAAGGTTGGCGTATGGGCTTTTCCGAGGACTTGAACGGCGACGACGGCGATCCCGTCCTGGTATCGGACCCCGCCGCCGGAGCGGTCGTTGGCCACCGTCACCGGATCGCTCCATTCGATCGCGTGGTTGCGCCGGCGTACCAGATCGAACCAGGACCACAGGTGTTGTCCGCGCCACCGCACCAGGAGCAGCAGCATGGCCAACAACAGACCGGCCGCGGCACCCGGTAGTGCAGCCAGCGCCCAACCGGCCAGGCCCGCCAGCAGCACCACCAGGGTCAAGACCAGTCTCAGTTGCCCGCTCATCGGGCCCGCCTGGCTCGGGCCACCAGCGCCGCGATCGCGGCTACGGCGGCGACCAATCCGGCGAACGCCAGTGCAATGTTTCGCGCCCGATGATCCGGCGGCGCGGGCGGCGGCGGGGCGACGACGATCCGGCTTTGCGATCCGGGCGCCAACCGCTCGCCCGGCGGCACGTCGAATGTCAAGGCGGCCACCGGATCCACCACGCCGTAGCCCACCTGGTTGTCCACGCCGCGCGGCGGATTGTGCGCGGTCTGCAGGATGCGGGTGATCACTTGATGCGCCGTCAGGTCCGGGAACTTGGCCCGCACCAGGGCCGCCACCCCGCTGACATAGGCCGCGGAGAAACTGGTGCCCCAGAACGGGGTGTTCGCATCACCGGCACG
Source organism: Mycobacterium sp. NGS45 (assembly GCF_059812645.1). Lineage (NCBI taxonomy): Bacteria > Bacillati > Actinomycetota > Actinomycetes > Mycobacteriales > Mycobacteriaceae > Mycobacterium > Mycobacterium sp. NGS45. The sequence goes on from NZ_JCALDB010000027.1 coordinate 29,112, forward strand.
TGCCGGTGGGTAGGCATTGACCGGTCCGCCGCCCTGCGGCGACAGTCCCATGATGCCGATGCCGGGTGCGGCTGCCGCCACCCAGGGACCCGCCAGGCTCTGCGACAGCGGCGCGCCGGCATTGTCGACGGCGCCGACCGACAACACGTAGTCGGAGAACCACGACGGCGAGGAAATGGTCTTGACTTGCTTCCAGTCCCGCGGATCGTCGGTGTTCAGCGGATCGAAGAGCGGGTTCTGCGCGCAATTGTCCTGTCCGCCTTCATTGCCGGCGGCCGCGACCACCACGGCATCCTGCACCGTCGCGGCATACCACACCGCGGCGCCCAGCGACCGCTGGTCCAGTGTGTCGGCAGCCGAGATACATGCCGTCACACTGATGTTGATCACCTTGGCGCCCAAATTCGCGGCGTGCACGACGGCCTGTGCCAGCGAGGCGACGGTGCCGGCCTTGCGGCGCGCTTCGTTGTCGCCCGGTTGCGGCTCGACAAATTCGTAGGCCTGTGACGACTGCCGGATCGAGATCAGCACGGCGTGCGGCGCAACGCCCACCACGCCGTCCGGCTCACCAGCAGCCGGCGGCGGAACCGCCGGCGAGTCGGTGCCGGTGGGATCGCCCGGGGCGTTGGCCGGCGCAACTGGTGCATCCGCTGGAGCTTCCGGCGCGGGCGGCGGCGCCGGCTCGGCCGGTGGCTCCGGCGGGGGTGCGGGTTCGGTCTTGGTGACGGTGACCGGGGCCGGCGGCGGCTTCGGTGTGGGCGGAGCCGGTTGTCCGGTCGGCGGCAACGGCGCGGTGGTGACCCGCTCGGGAGCCCGCGGCGGCGGGAACGCTGCGCGCGCCGGCATCGGCGTCGGCATTGGGGAGCCTTGCGGTGCCGCTCCGATCAGCGACGCGATGATGGTGCCGTGCGCGTCGCAATCCAGCAGTCCGTCGCCACCCATGATGTAGTCACCGCCGGGTGCCACCGGAAGCCGCGGGTTGGGGTTGACCCCGGTGTCGATCACCGCCACCGGCACACCGTGGCCGGTGGAGTACTTCCAGGCCTTGCTGATGTTGAGCATCGTGAATCCCGGCGCCGGCGCCGACACGTTGGGGTCATCGACGGTGATCGGCTGCGAGCACATCGCACTTTGCCGCATGGGTTTCTCCGGTCCCGGCTGACCGTCCGCCGGCACCATGGCCGGATCCACCACCGGTGGTGTGATCGCCTGCGCCAGTGGGATGTTGGCGTTGATACCGAGTAGGGCGAAGGTGGCCAGGAACGCCCCGGCCCGCTGTCCGCACTGCGCCTTGTTCATCGCATCCGCACCCAGGTGAACAGTCCGCTGATCCAGGCGACCAGTGGTAGCGCAGCCACGATGGCCAGCAGTTCGATCCATTCGGCCAACACCCGCACCAGCGGCGTGAACCGGGTGACCGGCACCAGCAAGCCGGCCAGCAGAGCCAAGCCGGCGAACAGACCGACCGCCAGCGTGCCCCAGAGCAACGCGGCGCCGGAATCCGCAGGCGCGGCCAGCACGTACTTGGCCACACCTGCGCACACCGCCGCGGCCGCACCGCACACCAGCGCGACACTTTGGTGTTTGTCGGCAAAGTTGCGCGCACGGCACACGAAGATCAGGGCGAACAAGCCGGCCACGATCGCAGCGTGGGTGGCTCTGGGCTGACCCGGCATCAGGGTGGCCCAGCCGGCCACCGGCAGCATCGCGGCCGCGGCCATGCACAGGCCGGTGAGCACTTGATTGGCGCGTCGGGCCGCCCCGGCGATGTCCGCACCGCTGGGCGTGATGTCGGACTGCGGCTCTTCTTCGAGCTCGTCCTCGACCGGTACCACAGCGTCGACGGGCATGCCGTCGTCACGCCGGAACAGATCGCGGCCGGTGATCGAACCGAAGTGCGGCGGCCGGATCCGGGCCGCCCACAGGGTGATCGTGGGGGCGAAGGTCAACAAGAAGAGCAGCCCGACCAACGTGCACATGCCCAGCAACTGCACGGGTACCGGTCGCCACATCCGGGCCAGGGCCAGCACGGCGCCGAACACACCCAGCGTCACGATCACGGTGGCCACCGGGATGTGCCGTCTGGTTGCGGTGAGCAGCGCGGCAACGCTCAACACTGCGGTCAGGGCGCCGATGAACAGATGCGGGGCTCCCAGCCCGCCCGACGCCGCGGCGGCAGCGGCGATGGTCAGCAGCGGAACGGCAGGCCAACCGAATCCGGCCAACAGGTCGAAGCGCTCCGGCCACCACTGCCGGATCGCGGCCGCGCCCCCGGCGAGCAGCAGGCCGAAGACACCCGCGGCCACGGTGGCCAGCAACGAGTCGACGGCCAGCCGGTTGCGCACGGCCGCAAGCGCTGTCACCGTCGCCGCCATCGCGACGATCGCGGTGGCGGTATGTGCTGCGGTGGCTGCGGAGACCGGCTCGAACAGCTTCTTGCCCACCCGGGCCAGGCCGGTCGACAGCGATTCGTACTGCGGCTGAAAGGACTCGCCCGCAACGGCCGGAACCAGCACCAGCGTGGTGCCGTCTTCCACCGCAAGCTCGTCGAGCGTCTTGGTGACGTCGAGCCGAGTTCCGTTGGCCCGCTGCAACTCATAGGCCAAACCAGGCTCCAGGCCGGGGAGTCCGCGCCGTTTCAGCTCGTCGCCGAGCAGTTCCACCACGTCATCGATGAAGACTTCCACCGGTACTGACGCGGGATACACCTGGGAGATCAGATGCTCACCGCAAACCACCGCTACGGCGCAGCGCGCCGGAAAGGAAACCTTCGCCATCAACGCGGCCTGTCGGCATCCGGGGTGTACTTGTCGGCGAGCGCGGCAGCGATCTCGAAAAGCCGGAGGCGAGTCTTCTTCTGCAATTCGTTCTGGACGTCGATGATGCCGCCCTTGGCCAAATGCGGGTCGTAGGGCATGAATTCGACTGTCGCGCCGGATTGCGAGAATCGCTCGGTCAGATAAGCGCGTGCGTTGTCGTCATAATTGTTCCGACTGTCATTGAGGATGACCGTGCTCCGGGACACCAGTTCGTGGTAGCCGAGCGCACGCAGCAGATCGATCCCGCGGGTGACCGGCAACGAGGTGTCCGCCGTCATCCCCGAGACGAAGACCAGCGCGTCGGCGGCCTCGAACACCGCCTTCATCACGGGGTGTTCCAGATCGTCGGCGGTGTCCACCAAGATCACGTTGTGGGTGCGTCGCAGTCGCGACAGCACCCCGGTGAACATCGACGGAACCAGCGGACGCGGTTGATCCGAGGCCCGGTTACCGGCTAACACATCCAATCCAAGGGCGTTCTGCCCCAGGTGTTCTCGGATGTCCGCATAGCCTTGCACGTCGGTGTCGTTGAGCACCGCACCGTAGTCGCCGGGCGGGTTCTCGTCGATTCGCCCGGCCAGGGTGCCGAACCCCGGGGCCGCGTCGATGGCCACCACGTTCTCCGGACGGCACTCCCGGAACACCGCGCCAAGGCTGGCCGTCATCGTGGTCTTGCCGACCCCGCCCTTGCCGGAGACCACCGCGATGACGTACTGCTTGCGGATGTGCCGTCGGATCCGCTCGCGCAACTCGCGGTAGTGCCGTTCGGCCCGGGACTCGCCGAGGTTGACCAGATGGAAACTGGTGGCATAGCAGAACTTACGCCATCCCGAGCCCGGCGGAATTTTCCGTGGCGCGACCATGTCGGATATCCGCAACGTGCCGGATACCGATTCTTGGTCACGGTGTGGGGGCGGGTAATTCTCCCGACGTGTGGTCTGGCCACGATCCGGCGAACTCACCGGGACATTCCACGAATGCGTCACGATTTCGAACCTAACATGGTGAATTCCGGCCTCTTCTACACAATCTTGCGGTAGGAATGCCAATCCTCTTCTGCCGGTAGACAACGCACCATCGCGGTGATCGCCCTGGCCACGTTGCTCGGGCCGCCCGGGCTCAGGACGGTCCACCGCCGGCCGTCTCGCTCCAGATGCTCGGCGAGCACCCGGCCCTCGGGGGTGTCGATGACGGTGACGACGCTGGGCCCGATCTGGGTGCGCAGCACCGAGCCGTTGTCCACTCCGCACTGCACCGCGACCACCGAGGCCTGCGCCGACCGGTCCGGATCCGCGGCCAGGGCGAGCAGCTGAATTTGGTCGGCGTCCAGACCCTGTGCGATCAGATGCCGGCGCATCTCGTCCGGCCCACCGAACCCGGCCGCCATCGCCTCGGTGTCGAGCGTGACCGGCCGCAGCGGAGCGGGCGCCGCCGCACCGCAGAGTCGGTTGATCTGTTCGCTGATGATCAAACTCGCGGCACCCTCGTCGGTCGCGGTACCTACCGAACTGATGCGCACCAACTCATTCGAGCGTTCCAAGCCCACCCACCACTGCGCGAACCTCGCCAACAGGACGCGCTGCGGGTACTCGACACCGGGGACGCCGACCTGGACGACCAGCCCGACGTCGCGCCGGGCCACCACGGTCAACCACTCCAGCACCGGTTCGTCGACGTTGCCGTCCTCGTCGATCACACCGTGTTCGCGCAACTCCGCAGCCACCGGGTGATCCAACGCCTGCTGCCTGGACTCGGCGCGTGGAAGGTGCGGGCGCAGGCCGAGTTCCGGCGCGAGCACCTCGATGCCGGCGAGTACCTGCAGCACCCACAGGCCGTCGATGGTGGTGGTCAGCATCATCTACTCCCTGAACATTGCGCCGGGGCACACGCACATTGCGTGCACCCCGGCCGCCCCCAGTCCGGGCGACTAGACCAACCACGACCTGATGGTCTGGTCGACACCCTGGGTGGTCGAGGCGATGTTGTTCACCGTGTGACCCTGCACCTGCACGGTTTCGGCCAAGTTCTGGAAGGCGGCCAGGAACCGTTCCGAACGGATCATGTACTCATTGGCGCCGACACCCCGGAAGGCGTCCACCAGCGAGTGGATCTTGGCTTGGATGTCGCCGCGGACGTCCTCCATGGACGCCGCACTCTGCACGGTGAACGTACCGGCATCGGTCAAAGTCGGGATGGAATAGGTGAATTGGTTCATGATTGCCCCTGGGGATCGAAGTGGTAAACGGTTCGGTGGTCAGAGCTCGATCGGGCTTGCTGCGGTGTCGCCGGTCGCGGCGCCGCCGGTGCCCCCCAGCACGCCGCGGGCCATCGCCGACATGTCGCTTTCGTGGGCGATGGAGGCTTCGGCGATCTTGTTCAGCGCGTTCGCCAGGAAACTTCCGTCTTCGATCACCTGGCGCAGGTCGCTGTCGATCTGGATGGTGGTCTGCATGTTGGCCACCGCGGCGTCACCATGCCAGCTACCGGGCTGGCAGGTGTTCTCATGGGTCGACTTCCACTGCGCCACCAGTGCGGTGGCGCTGTCGATTCCGGCCTGAAATGCGGAGGCCACGGAAAGTAAATCTTCCGGCGGTACGTCGAAAACACCGGCGTCACTCATCAATACTCCTCAGTAGTCGTCATGCTCCCCGAGGCGACGGGGACTTGCGCTGAGTCTATGTGCATCCGATGGTCTGTCACTTCACCAATTCTGCGGGCCGACACCGGCTTTCACGCCGTCGCGATCCCGGGCGCAGCGGACGAACAGCACCGGCAGCCACGGCCGGAGCCGCAGCTGCGTGTTGACCGGGAGTCGTATGTGGGCGTGCCCTTGGTGCCTATCGTTCGTCGGTTCGATCGCCGGCCAGCACGATGCGTGCCCGGGTGGTTTCGTCGCGGGTTTCGTTCTCGCCGGCCTGCCGACCCAACATTCCGGGCGCCATCGGCATGCCGCCGACGCCTGCGGTCGTGGTGGTCCGACCGGAGTTGTCCAGCAGGCCGGGACCTTGCAGGCCGGTGGGTCTGCCGCTGCCCTCGGAGTTGAAGCTGCTGACCGGGCGGGTGTAACTGGTCAGCCCCGGCGTCATCGGGGCGCCGACACCGCTGGTCGGGACGCCGCCGCCGGGGCCCGCGGTCGGGCCGAGCCCGGTATTCGCCAACGCCGTTGCGCGCGCCGTGGTGGCCTCCGACAACGCCGGGTTGTTGGCGCCGCCGAAGTTGCTGAACATGCCCATCAGGCTCTGCAGCGGCGACATCATCGACTGTCCGAATTGCATTGGTATACCGGCGAATCCCTGCACGAGCTGCGGCATAGTTCCGACCAGCGATTGCACCGGCTGCAGGAAGGACTGCGCTGCCTGCATCGCCCCGCCCGGCCCGCTCGCACCCACGTCGCCGACGGACTGAGCCATCTCGGCCGGTGCCGTCACCGCCTGGGTCGCGGTGGTGACCGCGGCATTCTCGGCGACCGCCGCCGCTGCCTGCGCCGGTGCCGCCGGCGAGCCGCCCATCGGCGCGAACGGCGGCGGAATGGCCAACGTCGCCATCAGCGAGTTCAGGGTCAGCGAATACGCGGTGCCGGCACCGGCGTTGGTCGGCCAGAAATGGCCGAAGTACTCCATGTCGGAGGCGATGATGGCGCCGGTGAAGAAGCCGAACGAGGGCGGGTTCCAGGCGCAGAACAGTCCCCACCATTCCCGGTTGAGGTCGCAGACCGGGGTAGGGATCATGGTCGAGAACGCGGTCATGAACGCGTTGACCGCGGTCGCGACCACCGGCGGTTTCTCGGCCAGCCAGGCGGTCAGCAGATGCGCCGCGGCGTTCAAGGCCGTTGACGTGGCGGTGTTCCCGGTGCTCGCGGCGCCCTGCCAACTGGCGTTCAGCGCAACGTTGTTACCCGTCGACACCCCGGCGATGGTTTCGGTGTTGGCCGCCTGGGCGGCGAACGCAACCCCGGCGGCAGCGGTCGGTCCGGGACCGGCCCCGGCCGCCAGGATGTCGTAGTTGGCCTGGGGCGGCCGCGTCGCCCAGATGTCCACCGTCAGATGGCAGTCGTGGCGGTGCGGAACGCCGCCGCCGCCTGGTTGTAGCCCTCGTTGGTGACGTAGACGCCGGAGGCCAGGCCCTGTCCGACGGCATGCAGACCGCGCTGCGCCGAATGTTCGGCGGCGCCCGCCAAGTAGGCGGTGCCGGTGGCGATCAGTGCGGCGCTGAACGCCACCGAGTCCGGGTCCAACCCCATCGGCAGCACCCCGAGCATGGCCGCGGACATACCGCCCGCGGTCGCGATCTGTTCCACGCTCAGCGCACCCTCGGTCGCCGATGACAGCGCGACCAGATCCGGCATCACATCCAGGAAATTCACGACCTTGCCCTCCGTAGCTCATCGTGCTTGCGCACACAACGACATTTTCGAATCTTAAGCGGGTTCCGTCGGGTCATTCGACACCAATTTTTCGTCCTGTGGATCAACCGGCTGACCCACCAGAACGCCCTCGATGACGCCCTCTGTGGTGACCAGCTGACCGCGGCCCGGCGGTAGTTGTTGGGCCGACACCCGGCCGAACACCTTGACCGCGGCCGGATCGTTGTCCATGTACAGCGTGGAAGCCCGGGACGCAGTCATCTTCTGCAGCATCGGGTTCATCACCGCCTGGCCGGCCCAGTTGCCGGGCAACCGGGAGGCGATCACGTGCAGGCCCACCTCACGGCTGCGTTCCAGCAGTGGCCACAGCGGTGCCGAGGCCGCGCTCTTACCCAAAACTGCCCCATTGGGCCGCAATTCGTGCTCGTCATCGATCAGCACGAAGTAGCGCGGGCCGGTCCAGCGCGGCCGGGCCAGCAGTTCCTCCTGGCTCAGGCCGGCCGGTGGCAGACGCTCGTTGAGCTTCCTGGCCAACGCGTCCATGATGGCGTCGATGTCGTCCTGGGTGTACGCGTAGGCCCGCACGTGCGGTCCCTGCACCTTGCCGATCAGGCTGGTCTTGGGGTCGACGATGATGATCTGGGCCTGCTCGGGGGTCAGCCTGCTCATCACCGCCTGCCCGATGGTCGCCAGCGCGGAGGTCTTGCCGCAACCCTGGCGGCCCACCACCAGCAGGTTGGGCACCGTGCGGGTGGTCAGCGCGACCGGCTGCAAACCGGTCTCGCCCAAGGCAAACGGGATGTTCCAGGGCTCGCGCGCCTCCGGCGTTGCCGAGTAGGCCGTTATCAGTTCCGCTAGCGCGACCCGCTGCGGCAGCCGGGCGAGCGTCTCGACCCGGCCGGCGCCGGTGACCGAGGCGATCACCTGACCGATCTGGCGAGTTCCGATCAGCTCTGCGTTCGGCCCGGTGATCTCGGGTCGCCCGACCAGCAACTCGTGGTTGTCCTTGGTGACCCCGAAGCCCGGTCGGTCCAGCACACCGCGGGCCGCCTTGCGGTGCTCGATGCCGGTACCCATCTGGGTCTCGTCGGGATTGCTCAGCCGCAACTGGATTCGCGCGTTGGACACACTGACCAGGGCCTGACGTTGGCCGATCAGCCAACCGTTGGAACTGGTCATCACGTGCACGCCGTAGGACAGCCCCTGCCGAGCCAGTGCGATCACCCGGTCCCCGGCGGTCATGTCCTTCTCGTAGAGGTCGCCGAAGTTGTCCACCACCAAGAAGACGTCGCCGAACTTGTCGTCCGGATCGGTGCCGCCGCCGCCCGAGTTGCCGAACCGGCGTTCCCGGAATTCACCGATGTCGATCTGATAGCGCTTGAAGGCGGCCTCCCGCGCCCGGATCAGGCCCTCGATGGTGGCCAGTGTCCGGGACACCCCTTCGGAGTCGGTGACACTCACCACGGCCGCCACGTGCGGCAGGTCCTCGACCGGATACAGCGTGGCGCCGATGCAGAAGAAGGCCACCCGCTCCGGCCGGTACATCAGTGCCGCGGAGGTCATCAGGGTCATCAGCGTGGTCGACTTGCCGCGTTGTGCGGTGGCGACCACCATCACGTTGTCCATCTCGACGTCGAGCACGTGCACCACCTGCTGGTGGTCCTCGGGGATGTCCTCGACACCGATCGGGAACACCAACCCCGGGTTCTGTCCGTAGTCGACGTGCCAGGGCTTGCCTCGCCACCGCGCCACCAGATCGTCGGCGCCCTCGGACTGTTCCAGCGGCGGCAGCCAGATCTGGTGCGGCGCCCGGGCCGGGTGCGCGATCAGCGAGTCCCGGATCACCTCGCAGAGCTTCATCTTCTTGAAACCGTCTGAGTGGTAGATGAACTCGTCGGGTTCATCCGGCTCGTCGGCGACTGCCAAGGCGGCGTTGTCCTCGTCGGACAGCGGCTGATACTCCCAGGTCAGTGCGAGTGGCTGACGGAAGCTCAGGTCGACGGTCTTGTCAGCGACGGCGGTCTTCTTCGGCACCACGAACGGCGCCGAGACGTAGAAGCAACGAAACTGTTCGAGGTCCCGGGGGCCCACTTTGAGCAGCGCGTAGCCGTTCTCCTTGGACGGCAGATGCAATGCCGCATCGCTGCCGATGACATCGCGGGAGTCCTCGGCGGTCTCAGCGCGCAGCGCAACCCGGAAGGCGATGTTGCTCTTGGCCTTGCTGAGCGAGGACAGATCCAGGCGCTGACCGCCCAGGGTGAAGAAGACGTTGCAGCCGCGGCCTTCCTGACCGATGTGGATGACCAGGTCGATCCAGTCCGGGTGATGGTGGAACAACTCGAGGTATTCGTCGATGATCACCAGCAGGATCGGCACCGGTTCCAGGTCGCGGCCGGCCAGCCGCATCTCCTCGTATTCGTTGGCGTCGCGGGCGCCGGCGTCCTTGAACAGTCGGTACCGGCGGGCGATCTCGCCGTTGACCGCCTTGCGCATGCGCTCGGCCAGGTGCCGTTCGTCCTTGCCCAGATTGGACAGCGACGCGGCGACGTGCGGCAGCCCTTCCAGGTCCTGGGCTGCGGATTCGAACTTCATGTCGACGAAGATGACGATGAAGGTTTCCGGCGAGTGTGTGAGCGCGATCCCGTTGCACAGCGACAGGAAGTATTCGGACTTACCCGAACCGGACGTGCCGATCACCACCGAATGGAAGCCGAAGCCGCCGAAGTCCTTGGCGCGCAACACGATGTACTGCAACTCACCGCCGGTGCGGACGCCCACCGGAACCATCCCCCACTTGGGGTCGCCACGGCCGCGGCGCTCCGCCCACAGCCGATCGACGTCCAGCTGGCGGGGATCGTGGATCCCCAACGCCCGCAACAGCTCACCACCCTGGCTGTCCATCTCCGAGAGCTCACCTGCGGTCATCGGGGACCACCGGGCCAACGCACGGGCGTACCGGTCGGCGGTGCTCTCGGCGAGCATGTCGGCCACCGCGTAGAAGCCCCCGCGGTGCCGCAGCCGGCCCTCGCGCAGCTCGAAGCGTTCGTCGTCGTTGCCGAAGCCGACCCCGACTCCGGGCCGATCCGCCAGTCGCAGCACCGTGATCCCGGCCATCCCCTTCTGTCCGGTGACGCCTTCCCACTGTTCGGGGGTGCCCACGTTGTCGTCGACGATCACCCAATGCGGACCCAGGCCGGAGCCGGCCGCTTCGATCGGCGACGGCATGGAAACCGGACTGCTGTTGGCCGGCGGCGCCCACGGGCCGCGGCCCTTGCGGTGCAGTTCGGCGTCCAGTGCCCCTTCGAGTTCGGTCGGTGAACTGAACACCAACCGGCGCAGCCCACACGCGTCGAACATCTCGTCATGTTGGTTGTGCGGCAACCACACCAACCAGGACCAGGCTTCCGGATGTCGGGTGACCACCATCAGTTTGACGTCGTTGGGGCTGTGATACACCGCGATCGAGCTCAACAGTGCGCGCACCAGGCCGCGCAGTTCAGCTGCGTCGTCGCCGATGAAGCTGAACCCCGGGCGAGACCGCAGGCTGACCACCTTGCCGATGCCGCGGATCTTGCTCTGCTCGAGGATGAAGTCGCGCAGCGCGCGACCGGTCACCGGTTCCAGTTCTTCGCCGATCGGCACCTCCGGCCATTGCAGCGAAACCGCGGACTCGCTGGACTGTTGCAGGCCGATGCCGAGCCGCACGTCGAGGAAGTCGACGTCGGTGGGCCGGCGCTCCCACATCCGCGGGCCACCGATCACGGTGTCCAGGGTCTGTGGATCGCAGTGCACGAACGCCTGCGCTCGTCGTTGTTCCTGTGCGGCCCTTTGGATCTCGTCGCGGTCCTCATCGAGCTGACGCAGATAGATCCGGCGCTGCTTCTCCTGCTCACCCCAGCTGATCTTGCGGGAGCGGCCGAACCGACCACTGAACATCATCGCGCCGAAGGCCACCAGCCCGATCATCGGGAAGAAGCCCGAGCGCAGCGAGCGCACCCCGGAGGTGTACATCACCACCAGTGTGCCGATGATGGCCACCAGCAGCGCCGGGATCGCGATCATCAGCAGGATGTTGCGGGGTTCGCGCTCGGGTAACTCCAGCGGCGGGGCCACCGCGACGCGCGCCGGCGGCACCGTCGGGATGGCGGTGCGAGCGCCCCGCACGAAGCCTTTCTTCGACACGGGCTAACCTCCTGTCCCGGTTTGGGTGTTCGGTATCGGTCCGACGGTTCCGCCGTCGGGCAGCGTGTCACGAGCCACCAAGGCGGCGGCCTTGCTGATTGCCGGCCCGGCCGCGAACACCCGGACGATCGGCCAGGGCGCCTGCGCGGCTGCGTTCGGGTCCAGACCCAGAGCCTGCAAAGTGTCGGTGCTCCAGTCGATTCCGTATCGCACGCCCTGTGGTGAGACCCAGTACAGGCTCTCTCGGGTGTCCGCGGTGATCACGCCGCTGGTGGTGGCCACGAAGTTGGCGGCGCCGGGCAGCATCAGGGTCCGGTTGGCCTGCACCGAATCCGGGTGCCGGTCATCACGCACCAGCGTCACCACCCGGCTGTCCATACTCTCCGGGACCGGCAGCCCGCGCCCGTTGAGTACCGTCACGGTGGCCTGCCGGTCGGTGCCACCCTTTTCCCAGCCAACGCAGGTGACCGGGTTGGCCTCGGTATCGATGAAGTTCAGCTTGCCGTCCGGGTAGAAGTCGACATTGAGCTGGTGCACCTCGGGAATCTCGACCAGCTTGGCCGGCGCGATCAGCTTGGGCGCTTCACCTGTCTGCTGCATCGAGGTCCGCAACAGGTCGGCGACGAAGGCCGTGATCTTCTGCACGCCGCCGGGCAGCAGCACATAGAAGCCCGTAGTGTCACCGGCGGCGTTCCGGCTTTCCAGCACCGTGCCCAGCGGTGTGCCGGGCAGCCATTGCGATGGTCCGCCGACCTCCGGAATGGCCGGAACCACAATTGGTTCGGTGGCGGGCAGCGCATCGAACAGCGCGTTCGAGATCTCGATCGGGAAGGTCACGCCGGGGTCCAGACCCAGGTTGAAGGTCAGCGACCGATCGGCGGGATCGATCTTGGAGCGTTGTCCGCCCCAGATGACGTAGGTGGCGCCGTCATGGACGGCCAGCACTGCCCGGGAGTCGTCCATCGGCGCAGCCCGGCCGACTTTGGTGAGCTGGCCCGCGATCGCGGTCACCACCGGATCGAAGCCGGTGCCGCGTGGCGCGGCGGTGTCACACACCGACCAGGCCGACGTCCCGGGGCTGACCGTCATCGCATCGGGCGCACCCGGAATGCCGATCATCGGCCCTGTCGGATACTTGGCGATCTCGGTGGATTTCACCCAGGTGGGTTCGTTGGCCGAACCGGTGGCCAGGCGCGCCGAGGTGAGGTTGAGTGCCGGGTAGAGCCGGCCGTCGATCTTGGCGTACACCGCGCCGCTCTGCCGATCCCCGATGATGGCCGAGTCACCCACCTGTCCGGCCGGTTTGAGCAAGTGCAGCAACGCCATCCAGCCCACACCGATCAGGACGAACACCACTGAGAGCGCCAATGCCGCCTGCTGTTTGCGGTCATCATGCTTCATCCGCACCGAGAACCGCGTGATGGCCGCCCGCAACCGTCGGTTGTAGAACAGGTGACCGGAGTTCTGGTCACGGTTGGACAGGTTCAGCGGCACGCTAGGAGATCCTTTCGGCGGACGGGTCAGCCCGTGTCGGCTTCCTCAGGCCGGAGCGCACCGTCCACGAATAAACCCTATTCGCGCTCGGCGCAGCCCAATGACACGAAATTCCGGCCATCCACAACCGCACGGCGGCCCGGTGCTGCACGGGGTTCGTCGCGGGTATGGGATGGCCGGCATCAGTGCAGTTCGCCGCCGTACCTGGCGAGGTTGTCTGCCTGTGCTTCCTGGCGCAGTGCGCCGAATGCGACGTTGAGCCGCTCGGTCAGTTCGGAGTGGGTATACCGGGTCATGACACGGGGGTGCAGCGTGAGTTCCACGAGTCTGCCGTCGGCGTTCGCCACGGCGCGCAGATCGCCCAGATCCACTGCGTAAGTGACCCTTTCAGCCTCAGCTACCAGGGCTTCCCACCTGTCGGCGGCTTCCCGCAGCTCCCGCAGAACGGTGTCAACCAGGTCGTTGTCGGTCAGTTTGCCGTCGCCGCCCGACCCCGCCACGCCGAACAGTATGTAGAGCGAAATCGATCAGCGTCAATTCATTCCGCCGAAAAATTTTCGTGTCGGATCGGAAGTCCGGCGGCTACCCGGTGCCCCAGCTACTGGCCGGCGGCGTCGCGAGCTCCAGGTACCAGCTGAAGTGATAGTTGGCACCGATCCGGTCACCAGTGCCGATCGCCTCGCTGGCCGCCAACAACAGGCAGTTGAGCAGCAGTGCGGAGTCCTGTTCCGGGTAACGGGCCAGCAGCTGGTAGCGGGCGGTGTCCAGATGTACCCGCAACACCTCGAGCTCGGCTTCAACCACTCCGGTGCCCGCTGCGCCGGCTTTGGCGATGGTGTGCGCGATCCTCGACAGACCGTCGCGCCACTGGGTCGCCTCGCTGAGTTGCCAGCCGAGGTCGTCGACCTCCGGCAGCCGCCGGGCCGCCGCTGACGGCCGGGTCGCCTGCGTCGACGAGTGCCCACCGAACCCGTCGCCGGGCACGTACTTCATCGTCGGTTCGGTCGGACCCAACAGCACCGTGATGTTGCCATTGCGTCGTTGCGGCCCAAGTACTTCGACGCCGTCCGGGAGTTGGACACCGGATGGGATCCAACCGTGCGCCAGGTCGGTGACCACCAGGACGGTGCCGTCGGCGCGTTGACCGACCGCCCAGCGCAGCCCCGGCTCCTGGCGGGCAACGAAATCCAGGATCCGGCGGCATCGCTGTTCGGGGGTTTCTCCGGCGGTCGGCGGCACCGGCCGGCTTCCAGCCGGCGGTGGCAGTGGCGGCCTGGGCGGCGTCGGTGTCACCGGGGCAGTCGGCGCGACCCGGGAAGCCGGGGGTGCCAGTGGTGCCAGTGGTGCAGCCGGTGTCGGTCGGGGCACCGGCGGTGCGTGCGGGGAGGCCGGCGTCAGTGCCGGGGCAGCCGTCGGCACTGCCGGTGCGGACGCCGCTGCACCAGGTGCGCCGGTGACCGCCACGCCGGCCAAGGCCGGCTCGGGTTCGACTACCTGGTAATCGGATTCGCCGTTCTGAGGTGCTGGTTCGACATCCTCGGAGGTCGGCTCGCGCGGCTCGCCGGCAGCCTCCGCAGCCACCGCAGCCGTGGTGACCTCGTCGGTCTGCGGGGTGTCGGGTCCGGCCACCTCGGCCGCCTGGCCCGCGGGTCCGGCCGCCTCAGCCACTTCGGCCACCTCGGCTGCGTCGGTATCGGGGTCCACCACCTCGGTACTTGCCTCGACGACGTCGGTGGCGGAGTCGATCACCGCGGTCTCGATCACCACGGTGTGCTCGACCGGTTCGACGACCTGCGGGGCCGGACCCAGACTCAAGTATTCCGGGGAGAAACTCAGCGGCTCGCGCCGCAGTTGGCGCACAGTCGATTCCACCCGCAGCACGGCGAAGGCGCGGGCGACGTTGACTATCCGGTCCTCTTCGATCTTGCGGACCGAATCGGCCAGTCCGGCTTCGTACAGTGCGCGCAACTTCAAGTTGGCAGACTGGGCAATGCGCTGCAGGTCATGCTGCAGGTACTCCGCCGTGGTCGCAGTGGCCGGCGTGATCTCACGCAGCTCCGGTGGCCACAATCCGCCCAGCACCCACGGCGTGCAGTCGGCGGGCGTGCGGAATGTCGGCACGGACAGTGCCTGCTCCGTCGCCCGGCGCATCCGGCGCCGGGCACTCTTTCGACCGAAGATCGCCACGGCGCAAGCGTACCGGGGTCAGCGTAAGGGTCCATTCACCGAATTGCCTGCCATCCACCGGGGCGCGCCAGTTGAATTGTGTCGGATCCGGCAGCTGGGTACCGTTCCCATCATGGCCGATTCGTTGCTGCAACAGCAGCTGGACGAGGTTCGCGCACTCCTCGCGCGAGCGCGGGAACTGTTCGGCGACAACCCCGTCGAGCCGCCCACCGACATCGCACCCCCGGCTGGCACGGTTCAGCGCTGGGTCCGCTGACCGAGAGGCCGGCGCGTCAGTCCAGCCGGTGCTCGAGCAACCTCTCGGTGGCCGCTGCCAATGCGGATTCGTCCGGCACCTCGTCGGTCGGAGTATGCCCGGCGGCCAAGATCTCGGCGCGCACTTGCATCAACGCTTTGAGGTAGGACACCTCGGCGGTCCGGACGATGCCTTCGGCTAGCGTCTGGGCGTCCGAACTCAGCGCCTCCTCCGACAGCGTGACGCTGTGCAGATACCCGCCGCGGGAACTGCGGAACAGGACGTGCCCGCTCGGGTGCACGGCGTCGAAGTCCGGATCGGGCTCACTCATCGTGTTTCATCGAGGACCGCGCGCAGCTGCTGCACGTTGTTCGCCTCGTGTTCCTCCCAGTAGTTGGCTGACTTCAGCAAGGTATCGGCAATCGCTGCGTGATCATCGGCCTGCTGTTCATAGCACAGCCGGCGTTCCTCGAGTAGTTGTCGCCCGGCTTCGGCCAGCTCCCCGAAGATCGGGCCCAACGAGTCGAGGCTGTCCTGGATGGCGCCGTGGCACTGGGGCACGGTTCGGAGTTGTTCGGCCGCCGCGCTGTGCTGGCGGGCTGCCTCCCGCAGTTGCGCGGCGTCCACGTGGACGTTGTCTGCCATCGCTTCCTCCTAGCGTGCGTAGCCGTATGCGGCGGGTCTGGTCTGCGTGGGTCCATCCGCGGGCGCGGCAGGCCCGGTGGGCGCGACCGCGACTGGCTCCGGTGGATGCTGCCAGCCTAGAAAACTGGGCCCGCTCACACTGGTGACCGGTTGGATCTGCCCGTCGAGGACGGCCCGCTGAGGTCCCAGCGCGACCGCGATACGGTCGACGAACATGCCGATGTCGCCGGCGCCGAGCCGATCGGCGGCTACCGGATGCTCAACCGCGGTGCCGGGTGCGGGCAGCGTGATGCCCTGCTGGTGAAAGGCCTCCGCCACCGGTGTTCCGGCCAGCACCTGCCGCACCGCACCGGCCAGTTGCGGGGTGCGCGCGGTCACGGTCTCCCCGTCGGGCAACTCCACACTGGTCGACGGTGACTCCGGGTCGTGCTGGTGCTCGGCGCCCTGGTCGGCGGTAACGGGTTCGGGCTCATCGAGGTCGACGGACGGCTCGGTGAGCTCGAGGTCTGGTTCGGTCAGCGCTTGCTCTTCGGCCAGCAGCTCGTCCAGGTCGAGACCCGCCAACGGGTCGGTGCTCGGGTAGGACGACGGTTTCAGCAAGTCCGACCCGGTGCCCGGTGCCGAACTGCTCAGCGAGGGTAACGTAGCCGGGCTCCCTTGTGAGCCAGATGGACTGCTCGACAAAGGAATCGAGGGTGTCGTCGGCATCACGGCACTGGCCGGCGTGGTAGCAGCCGGCGGAGTGCCGCTGCCCGCCAACGGGTCGGCGCCCAGATCCCCGAGCGCGTCGTAGGGCAGCAGGCCGGTGTCGTAGGGCAGGGACGCCGGCTGGCCGGACTGCACCGGAGCCGACCCGCTCGGCGCCGAGGCCGGGTTGGTGGATCCGACGTCGGTGGCGGCCTCGGATGCAGGCTCCGGTTTCGGTTGCGCCCCATCGGACTTCGGAGGCCGCGGATTCGGATCCTCCGACCCCGGATCGGCGGTCGGGGCTGCCTTGCTCGCGGCATACAGTGCGGCCCGGGCGCCGGCCAGCGCGGCCTCCGAATTGTCGTCCAGAGCGGCGCTTTCGACCACCTCGGCGATCTGCCGCAGCTTGCCGATCAAGAAGCGCTGGAAGTCGCGGGCCCCCGCCGGGGTATCCAGGTCGGTCCGCGTGCGCACCGCCTGCTCGATCTCTCGTTGCAAGGCTGCCAGCTTGTCGGTGCCGGCCGCCGTGGTGGCGTGCGCGGTCAGAATCGCGGTCACCACCAGCAAGTCCAGATGTGCGCAGGCCGAGTTCTGGTGCGCCAGCGCGGCTTCGGCACTCTTGATGGCCTCGGCCGCAGCTCCGCGCTGGCTCTCCGGCGAGGCGGGTGGAAGCTCGTTCTTGGGGTCCAGGGGGCTGTGCGGCACCTTCTTCGGGGCCACCGGTGCACCGGTCCGGGTGTCGAACAGTCCCGGATGGGCGGCCCGGATCTTGGCGGCCAGTGTTTCCAACCGTTGCGGATCGTTGCTGATCCCGGGTGCCATCAGCACTTCGCTCGGGTGCAGTCCGCGGGTCCAGGCCGCCGGGTCCCCGGTCCATCGTTCCAGGTGATCGAGGATGTCCTGGAACTCTTCCGGCGTCATCGGCGACACCTGATCGGCGCGTCGCCTCCGTGGGTCATGGCGCGGACGTTACGACGCGCCGCCGCCGCCGACAATTCACCGTCGGCTAATCGGTGGATGAATCGCTTTCGGCGGCGTACCGGCCCAAGAGTTCGGTGACCGCCGCGGCTTTGGCGGCGGCGTCGGCTGCGGTTTCCGAGACCACGTCGGCGATTTCGCGTTGCTTGGCAACGAGATAGCGTTGCACTTCCCGCGCGCCGGCCGGGCTGTCGAGCGGCAGCTCTGCTTGACCGTCGACGATCGCCTCGACCTCGGCCTCGATCCGGTCCAGGCGGCGCAAGGCCGCCAGCGTGGCGCTGTGGGCGTCGACCAAAGCGGCGGCCAGGGACTGATCGGAATCGCTGGCGGCCCCGGTCCGCGCGGAAAGCGCTTGCCGACGTGCATCCAGGGCGGATGTGGAGTCTCGGGCATCGTCCGCCATGCGCGCCAACTTACCCGTCCCAGCCGACGGCAACAATTCGCCTGGCGCGCCGGCCCTCAGGCCAACGGCCGCCGGATGGCGATCGCGTCACCGAGCGCGCTGATCCGCACCGACGCTCCGGCAAACGGCGCTTCCACCACCTGGCCGTTGCCGATCGCAAGCTGGACGTGGCCGCGGTTCGGAAAGACCAAATCGCCTGGCTGCACTTGACTTCGAGGCACTGCAAGGCCCTGGTTGATCTGGTCGTAGGTGGTGCGGTCCAGCTGTACTCCGGCACGCTGATACGCCCACTGCACCAGTCCGGAACAGTCGAATGCGTCCGGGCCACTGGCGCCCCAGACGTAGGGCCGGCCCAGCTTCGACAGCGCCGCCCGCACCGCGATGCCGGCGCGGGTGTTCGGTAGCGGGAGCCGCAGGCCCCGGGCGCGGGCCGCACGCCGGCGTCGGGCCCGGTAGCGCAGCAACCGTAGCAGCAACAGCCGTCGGGCCGCCCGGCTGCGCGCGGTGCGCACATGTCTGTGTTGCGCCCGCAGCCGAGCGATACTGCGCCGCAGCGCTTCCCGCTGCGCCACCGGCGAATCCGACCCGGCACCGTCGTCGGCCCGGGCAGCAGCCAGGACCTGCGCGGTCATGGTCCGGGCTGCGGTGTGATCGCGCCCCGCACCATGCAGTACCCGGCTCAGTGCTGCATCGGTGCGCGCCGCCGCCAACAGGGTGGCCCGGCTACCGGCGGCGACTTCGGCGTAGCGCCGCTGGAATGCCCCGGCTGCTGCGGCGTTCGGTGCGGCGCCGACGGCGTCGTGACCTACCGCGGGAACCACCGCGGGCTGGGCGGGACCGGCGAACAGCGCGTGCGCCCGGTCCAACAGTTCGTACTCTCCCACCATGGCGCAGCGGCTCAGGCCGCCGAAGCCCCGCCGGCCGGTCCGGACAGGTGGAACACCGTGGCCACCACCGGCAGTACTTCACCTTCGCGGCGCTCCAACAGTGCAGCGTTGTCCGGCAACTGCCGCGGGGTGAGCTCGCCGTCGGCGATCCGGCGCAGGTCGGCCAGCGCACGTTCGAGGTCGTGACGCTTGCGGTACTGGTTGCCGGGCAGTTTCACGCCGGCCCACACACCGAACTCCACACCGTGTTCGACGGCGTAGGCCGCGCAGCGACGCTGTTGTGCCAGCGGGCACCGGCGCAGGCACAAGGTGCGCGCTTGGATGGCCGCCGACTCGTACGACCGGGCCTTGGCCGCACCGTCGGCGCCGTCGTCGTCGGAGTAGCCAAACCACAGATCCGGGTTGGCCGAGCAGGGATGGTTGGTCATCGGTGGTCCTCCCGTCCAGAAAAACGTGATGGAAGCGTATAGCTCGGTTGGGCGCTGCACAAGAAAACAGCTATAAAAACGTATATTCGTTGTGTACGGCCCAGGCCGGTACGATTCGGGGCATGGCCGGAGCACCGCCGTGAGCCGAGAAGCGGCTGGCGCGGCGATCAGAGCGCTCCGAGAGGCCCGAGACTGGTCGCTGGCGGACTTCGCCGCCGCCACCGGGGTCAGCGTGATGGGTCTGAGCTACCTTGAGCGTGGTGTCCGCAAGCCGCACAAAAGCACAGTTCAAAAGGTAGAAAACGGCCTCGGCTTACCGCCCGGCACCTACTCGCGGCTGGTGGTCTCCGCAGCGCCGGAGGCCGAGCTGGCGCAGCTGCTGGCCGAACCGCAACCTGTCCCCGAGCGTGTGGATCCGGCGGACGTGGTGGTGGATCGCGGCACCGATACCTCGGTGTTCGAAGGTTATGCCGAAGCGCAGCTCGAGGCACTAAATGCAGTGATCGCCCGGCTTCCGGAACCGAATAGTCCGGTATACGAAAACGTCGTCTATTCCGTGATCGCACAGTGCCTGAAAGCTGAGCTGCTGGCAGCCAACTCCTGGCGGGTGGCGATCAACGCCGGGGCCGATCCGCGCGGTCCACTGCTCGCTCACCTGCGCAGTCTGGAGCAGACCCGCGCCGCGCTGTTGGCCCGGGTGCCCGACAGTTTGGGCGCCCGCCTCGACCACGCCTGCGCGTCCTCGGCGCTGCCCGAACACGTCGTCGCGGCGATGCTGGGACTGTCCGCAGAGCAGATGTGGGAGATCCGCAATGGCGGTCCGGTGCCGCCGGCGGCGTTGAGTCGCGTGCACGCGTTCGTGGCGGCTGCCG
>NZ_JCALDB010000028.1:0-43602 GCF_059812645.1 Mycobacterium sp. NGS45
CTAGACCGTCCGAGTCAACCGATCGGCCAGCAGACCGGCGAACCGGGCCGGATCGTCGGGTATGTCACCCTCGGCAAGAAGCGCTGTGCCATAGATCAATTCGGCGGTCTCGTCCAACCCGGCGTCATCCCCCGGCCGGTCGACCCGGGCCTGTTGCAAACCGACGATCAGCGGATGCTTCGGGTTGAGTTCGAGAATGCGCTTGCCCATCGGCACCTGCTGCCCCGACGCGCGGTACATCCGGGCCAAGGCCGGGGTGATTCCGAAGTCGTCGGTGATCAGGCAGGCCGGCGAATCGGTCAGCCGGGTGGACAACCGCACTTCCTTGACCTGGTCGGCCAGGGCCTCCTTCAGCCAGCTCAGTAGGTCGGCGAATTCGCGTTCCTGGTCCTGCCGTTCGGCCTCGTGCGCAGCCTTCTCTTCCTCGGAATCGAGGTCCACTTCGCCCTTGGCCACCGATTGCAGCGGTTTGCCGTCGAATTCGGACACCGATCCGGTCCACACTTCGTCGACCGGGTCGGTCAGCAGCAGCACTTCGTAGCCCTTGGCCTGGAACGCCTCCAGATGCGGCGACTTCAGCAGCTGCTCGCGGGACTGGCCGGTGGCGTAGAAGATCTGTTCCTGGCCCTCCTTCATCCGAGCCACGTAGTCGGCCAAGGTGGTCGACTCGTCGTCGTGGGTGGACCCGAACGACGAGATACCCAGCAGCGCTTCCTGGTTGTCGGCATCGGAGATCAGCCCCTCTTTGAGCACCCCGCCGAAGTGGCTCCACAGCGTGCGGTAGTCGTCGGGCCGCTCGGACTGCAGGGTCTTGATGGTCGACAGCACCTTCTTGGTCAACCGCCGCCGGATCGCGCTGAGTTGTCGATCCTGCTGCAGGATTTCACGAGAGACGTTGAGCGACAGGTCCTCTGCATCCACCACGCCCTTGACGAAACGCAGGTAACGAGGCACCAGTTGGTCGCAGTCGGCCATCACGAAAACCCGTTTGACATACAACTGCACACCGGAGGCGGCGTCCCGGGTGAACAGGTCGAAGGGTGCCAGCGACGGGATGAACAGCAGCGCCTGGTAGGCGAAAGTGCCCTCGGCCTGCATCGTGATGACTTCGAGCGGGTCATCCCAGGCATGCGCGATGTGCTTGTAGAACTCCTTGTACTCCTCGTCGGAGACGTCGGCGCGGGAGCGGGCCCACAGCGCTTTCATCGAGTTCAGCGTCGCGGTCTCGACGACGGTTGCCGGTTCCTCGTCGTCTTCGCCGGCCGGGCCGGGGCGCTCGACCTGCATCCGGATCGGCCAGGCGATGAAGTCGGAGTACTTCTTCACCAGGTCGCGCAACTTCCACTCCGAGGTGTAGTCGTGCAGTTGGTCCTCGGCGTCCTCGGGCTTGAGGTGCAACGTGACCGAGGTGCCCTGCGGCGCGGTCTCGACCTCTTCGACGGTGTAGGTCCCGTCGCCGCTGGAGACCCACTTGGTGGCGCTGCTGTGGCCCGCCTTGCGGGTCAGCAACTGGACTTCGTCGGCCACCATGAAGGTCGAGTAGAACCCGACGCCGAACTGCCCGATCAGCTCCTCGGAGGCGCCGGCCCGTTGGGCTTCGCGCAGCTTCTGGCGCAGTTCGGCGGTGCCCGACTTGGCCAGCGTCCCGATCAGGTTCACCACCTCGTCACGGGTCATGCCGATGCCATTGTCGCGCACGGTCAAGGTGCGGGCGTCCCGGTCCACCTCGAGTTCGATGTGCAGATCCGAGGTGTCGACGTCCAGATCCTTGTCCCGCAACGACTCCAGCCGGAGCTTGTCCAATGCGTCGGAGGCATTCGAGATCAGCTCGCGCAGAAAGGAGTCCTTGTTGGAGTACACCGAATGGACCATCAGGTCCAAGAGCTGGCGAGCTTCGGCCTGGAACTCCAGTCGCTCGGCGGATGCCGTCATGTCTTCCTCCTGTGTCACGCGCTGCCTGTTCGACGAGTCAAGCGATTGCAGCCAGCCCCGAAAATAACACCGCGTGCGCGACCCGGAAACGGCCCCCTGCCAGCGGTCCAGCCGGCCCCGGCCGGGCGTCAATTGGCCCGATCCCGAGACAACCCGGGCACACCCAATTAACGTGGCGAGCAGCCCAACGTCGCTGGCAGATCGGATCCACGACGGATGCATCCGTGCTCGGTATCCGAGGCGAGACCAGTTGGGCACAGCGGGCTGCCGCCGGGGGGTGCAGCATTTTCGCAAGGGGGAGCGCCATGGCATCCGGCACAGTCACGCACAGTTCAGCAGCCGGGCCAGAGCCCGCCCGAACCGGCCTCGAGCACGGCAGCGCGCCGGTCACCGCGGTGGCCGTGATCGGCATGGCCTGTCGACTGCCCGGTGGGATCGATTCCCCGGAGCAACTGTGGGAAGCGCTGCTGCGGGGCGCCAACCTGGTCACCGAGATCCCGCCCGACCGCTGGGACGCCGACGACTACTACGATCCCGAACCCGGTGTGCCCGGGCGGTCGGTCTCCAAGTGGGGCGCCTTCCTCGACGATGTCGCCGGATTCGACGCCGAGTTCTTCGGCATGGGCGAGCGCGAAGCCACGCTGAGCGATCCGCAGCACCGGTTGTTGCTGGAGACCTCCTGGGAGGCCATGGAGCATGCCGGGCTGGACCGCGGCCATCTGACCGACACCCGGACCGGGGTGTTTCTGGGGTTGACGCACAACGACTACCAACTGCTCGCTGCGGATGCCGGTGCGGTGGACAAACCGTACGGCTTCATCGCGAACAACTTCAGCATGGCGTCCGGGCGGATCGCCTACGCACTCGGGCTGCACGGTCCGGCGCTGACGGTGGACACCGCGTGCTCGTCGGGCTTGGTGTCGGTGCACCTGGCCTGCCGCAGCCTGCATGAAGGAGAAAGCGATCTCGCGCTGGCCGGGGGTGTCACCCTGGCCCTGGACCCACGCAAGTGGGCAGCCGGATCGGCCGAGGGCATGCTGTCGCCGACCGGTGCATGCCACGCCTTCGACGCCGCTGCCGACGGGTTCGTGGCCGGCGAAGGCTGTGCGGTCGTGATGCTCAAACGACTCGCCGACGCCCAGCGGGACGGCGACCGGGTGCTGGCCGTCATCCGCGGCACCGCATCCAACCAGGACGGCCGCACCGTAAACATCGCCACGCCATCGCAATCGGCACAGACTGCCGCGTACCGGGATGCGTTGGCGGCGGCCCGCATCGAGCCCGCCACGGTAGGCATGGTGGAAGCCCACGGCACCGGCACGCCGACCGGCGATCCGATCGAATACGCCAGTCTGGCTGCGGTTTACGGCATCGACGGGCCCTGCGCGCTGACCTCCTCGAAGACCAACTTCGGGCATCTGCAGTCGGCTTCCGGTGCACTCGGGTTGGTCAAGGCGGTGCTCTCGGTGCAACGCGGCCTGGTGCCACCGAACCTGCACTTCAATCAGCTGCCGGAGTCGATGGCACAGATCGAGACCAACCTGTTCATCCCCACCGAGACCGCGTCCTGGCCGACCAATGGCAACGCCCCGCGCCGGGCAGCGGTGTCCGCGTACGGAGTGTCCGGCACCAATGTGCACGCCATCTTGGAGCAGGCGCCCGGCGACAGTGCGGACCCGGCTGCCCAGGGTGCCGCTACCGACACCGCGCTGTTGTTCCCGTTGACCTCGACCTCGCCCGATGAATTGCGGCGCACCGCAGGGCGGTTGGCGAACTGGCTGAACCAGCACGAGGACGTCTCGCTACCGGATCTGGCCTACACCCTGGCGCGCCGACGCGCACATCGCCCGGTGCGCACCAGCGTGATCTCGAGCAGCCGCGACGAACTCGTCGACGCGCTGCGGGAGGTCGCCGAGGGTGATACGCCGTATCAGCCCGCCGTCGGCCGTGACGATCGCGGACCAGTCTGGGTGTTCTCCGGTCAGGGCTCCCAGTGGGCCGGAATGGGTAGCGAACTGCTGACCAACGAGCCGGTGTTCGCCGCGACGGTGGCCCGAGTCGAGCCGGTGATCGCGCAGGAATCCGGCTTCTCGGTCACCGAAGCCGTGACGGGCGCCGAAACCGTCACCGGCCAAGCCAGGGTGCAGCCGACGCTGTTCACCATGCAGGTGGCGTTGGCCGCCACCCTGCAGTCCTACGGCGTGCAACCGGCCGCGGTGATCGGGCATTCGCTCGGCGAAGCCGCCGCCGCCGTCGTCGCCGGTGCCTTGTCGCCGGAAGACGGTGCCCGGGTGGTGTGCCGGCGCTCGAGGCTGATGTCGAAGGTGGCCGGCAACGGTGCCACCGCATCGGTCGAACTGCCGGCCCAGCAGGTCCTTTCCGAGTTGATGGCGCGCGGCATCAAAGACGTCGTCGTGGCCGTGGTGGCATCGCCGTCGTCGACCGTGATCGCCGGCACCGCCGACGCGGTGCGCGAGATGGTAGCGCTCTGGGAAGAACGCGATGTGCTGGCCCGCGAGGTACCCACCGACGTCGCCTTCCATTCCCCGCAAGTCGATCCGATTCTCGGCGAATTGGCCGAGGCGCTGCAGGATCTGGAGCCGATGGTTCCGACGATTCCGTTCTACTCGGCAACCTCATTCGACCCGCGCGAGCTGCAGTCGTTCGGCCCGCGCTACTGGGCCGACAACTGCCGCCGGATGGTGCGCTTCGCAACTGCCGTACAGGCCGCCCTGGAGGACGGCCACCGGGTCTTCGCCGAGTTGGCGCCGCATCCGCTGCTGGTGCGGGCACTCGATCAGACCGCCCAGAGCGTCGACGTGCCGATGACCGCACTGGCCGGTATGCGGCGCGGCCAGGAACTGCCGCATGGCCTGCGCCCGTTCGTCGGTGCCATGCACGATGCCGGTGCCGCAGTGGACTTTTCGGTGCTCTATCCGAGCGGAACCCTGCTGGACGCGCCGTTGCCCACCTGGACACACACCCGGCATTGGCTGAGCCGGACCCAGGATTCGCCGACCTACGGCGCCAGCAGTGTCATGGTGCATCCGCTGCTGGGCGAGCACGTACGACTGGCCGAAGAACCGGAACGACACGTCTGGCAAGGCGAAGTCGGCACCGGCGCACTGCCCTGGCTGGCTGATCACCAGGTGCGCAATGTGGCCGTACTGCCCGGCGCGGCATACTGCGAAATGGCTTTGGCTGCCGCACACAAGGTGCTCGGCGAGCACGTCGAGGTGCGTGACATCCGGTTCGAGGCCGCGCTGCTGATGGCCGAGCAGACCACGATCGGCGCTTCCGCGACGCTGGCCGGTCCAACTGCGGCACACTTCGTGGTCGAGACCAGCGCGGCGGGCGAGTCCATTCGGCAGGCGGTGGCGAGTTTGGTCGCCACCGATGCCGAACGACCGATCGACTACGACCTCGCCGAACTGCGTGCGGCGCACCCGGGCAGCGAGGCCGGTGACGACATCCGGGCTCGGATGGATGCCCGCGGAATGCAGTACGGGCCGGCATTCGGCGGGCTCGGTCAGGTGCATCTCGGCGACGCGGCGGCCGACACCGTCCTGGCCGAGGTGGCACTACCTCGCCAGATCCGCTCACAGCAAGACGCCTACCGGATCCACCCGGCGCTGCTCGACGCCTGTTTCCAGGCTGTGGAAGCCCACCCGAGGGTCCGAGCCCTGGGCGACGGGGCGCTCGGCCTGCCGCTGGGGATCTCGCGATTGCGCAGCTTCGGGCTGGCCCGCAACGTGCACTACTGCCTGGCCCGGGTGACGCGGGCCGACTTGTCCGGGGTGGAAGCCGACCTCGAGTTGCTCGACGAGAACGGGACGGTCTCGTTCACCGTGACCGGTCTGCGGTTGGGCGCCGGGGTGTCCGAGGACGGCCGGCAGGAGAAGGTACTCGCCGAACGCTTGTTGACCATTCAGTGGCGACCCCGCGAGTTGGCCGAGGTGGAATACGCCGAGGGTGGCAAGTGGCTGGTGATGAACACCACGCCGAGCGCCGAACCCCTGGCCGCCGACCTGGTGGCTTCGTTGAATGATCGTGGTGCACAGTGCACTTCGATGCCGTGGCCCGAACACGGCGACTTCGTCCGGATCGGTGGCGAACTCGAAGACCAACTGCGCAGCGGAGGTTTCACCGGCCTGGTGGTGTGCATGGGCCCGAAGGACGGCGATGCCACCGACCGCTCCCCGTCACTGGGCCGCGAATATGTCCAGCGGATGGTCCGGATCAGCCGCGGCCTGCCCGAGGTGGCCAACGAGCCGCCCCGGCTGTATCTGCTCACCACGGCCGCCGAGGCGGTGCTGCCCGGTGATCAGCCCAATCTGGAACAGGCCGGACTGCGCGGCCTGATGCGCGTCGTCGGCATCGAGCATCCGCACCTGCGGGCCACCCAGATCGACATCGACCACGCGACCGATACCGACCTGCTGGCCCGGCAATTGCTCAGCGGCTCGGAGGAAGACGAAACCGCGTGGCGCGACGGCCAGTGGTACGTGGCCCGGCTGGCACCCACTCCCCTGCTTCCCGAGGAACGCCGGGTCGTCACCGCCGATTTCGATCAGGCCGGAATGCGTCTGCAGATCCGTACCCCCGGCGATCTGGAGTCGCTGGAACTCGATGCCTGCGACCGGGTTCCGCCGGGGCCGGGTGAAATCGAAGTCAAGGTGAACGCGTCGAGCATCAACTTCGCCGACGTGCTGGTGGCCTTCGGCCGCTACCCCGCCTTCGACGGACGGTTGCCGCAGTTGGGTATCGACTTCGCCGGCGTGGTCACCGCGGTAGGGCCGGGGGTGACCGATCACCGGGTCGGTGACCGCGTCGGTGGCCTGTCGGCGAACGGCTGCTGGGGCAGCTATCTCACGGCCGCGGCCAACCTGGCCGCCCCGCTGCCCGATGGCCTCGACGATGCGGCGGCGGCTGCGCTCACCATCGCGACGGCGACCGCCTGGTACGGACTCACCGACATGGCGCGGATCGGGGCCGGCGACAAGGTACTGATCCACTCCGGAACCGGCGGCGTCGGACAAGCCGCGATCGCCATTGCCCGCGCGGCCGGCGCCGAAATATTCGCCACGGCCGGCAGTGCGGATCGTCGACAGATCCTGCGCGACATGGGAATCGAACATGTCTATGACTCCCGCAGCACCGAGTTCGCCGATCAGATCCGCGCCGACACCGACGGTTACGGTGTCGACATCGTGCTCAACTCGGTGCCCGGAGCGGCACAGCGGGCCGGCCTGGAGTTGCTGACCTTCGGAGGCCGCTTCGTCGAGATCGGCAAGCGCGACATCTACGGCGACACCAAACTCGGACTGTTCCCGTTCCGGCGCAACCTGTCGTTCTACGCGGTGGACCTGGCGCTCATGTCGGTCAGCCATCCGCAGAAGATCCGGGAGTTGTTGAACACGGTGTACCGGCTCACCGCGCAGGGACTACTGCCGATGCCGGACTTCACCCGTTACCCACTATCGGAGGCGGCCACCGCAATTCGGGTGATGAGCGCAGCGCAACACACCGGCAAGTTGGTGCTCGAGATTCCGCACACCGGTGCGGGCCGGGTCGTGGTGCCGCCGGCGCAGGTCCCGGTCTTCCGCGGTGACGGCTCCTACATCATCACCGGCGGTCTCGGCGGACTCGGCTTGTTCCTGGCCGAGAAGATGGCCGCGGCCGGCTGCGGCCGAATCGTGCTGTCGTCGCGGAAGACGCCGACGCCGGCGGCGTTGCAGACCATCGAGCACATCCGGTCGTTCGGTAGCGACGTGGTGGTGGAATCCGGTGACATCGTGGACCCCGCCACAGCCCGCCGGTTGGTGGCCACCGCGACCAGGACCGGCCTGCCGGTGCGCGGAGTGCTGCACGCCGCGGCAGTGATCGAGGATGCCACGCTGGGAAACATCACCGAGGAGCTGCTCGATCACGACTGGGCGCCCAAGGTGGAGGGCGCGTGGAACCTGCACAGTGCAACCCTGGAGCAGCCGCTGGACTGGTTCTGTTCGTTCTCCTCGGCCTCCGCGCTGGTGGGTTCGCCGGGGCAGGGCGCCTACGCGGCGGCCAACAGCTGGCTGGACGCGTTCACACTGTGGCGGCATTCGCAGGGCCTGCCGGCCACCGCGATCGCGTGGGGAGCGTGGGGCCAGATCGGCCGGGGCACCGCGTTGACCGAACACACCGGAGTGCAGATCACGCCCGACGAAGGCGCCTACGCCTTCGAGGCGCTGCTGCGCTACGACCGCGCCTACACCGGTTACGCGCCGATCACCGGCGCTTCCTGGTTGACCGCGTTCGCCGCGCACAGCCCGTTTGCCGAGGCATTCCGCTCCGCCGGCCAAAGCGGTTCGGGCACCAGCAAATTGCGTGCCGAGTTGGATGAGCTGCCCCGCGAAGAATGGCCGGCGCGATTGCGCCGGTTGATCGCCGATCAGGTCAACTTGATCCTGCGGCGCAGCGTCGATCCGGACCGGGCATTGGCCGAATACGGGATGGATTCGCTCGGCGCACTCGAATTGCGCACCCGCATCGAAGCCGAGACCGGAGTCCGGGTCAGCCCGAAGGACATGACCACGACCGTGCGAGATCTGGCCGCCATGGTGTGTGACGAGTTGATGCCGGCGGACGCTGCTTGAGTTGTGCTCGCCACCAGAATCTGGCCGGAACCGCCCGTTGCCGACCGTCGGGATGAAAGGCTGCGGGCATGACAAGCCAACCGCAAGCGTCCGAACAACGGATTCTGGCCGACGGCGGCGGCCTGACGGTCGTCGAGGACGGCGACCGGGTCATCGTGTTCGACCGGGGCACCGGCACACCCACCACGTGTGCGTTCGTGCTGGGAGTACTCGCGGTGCTGCTCGGCGGATTCGGGCTGGTCATGCTGATCACCGGTTCCGCTGCGCTGCCGACCTGGGCGGCCGCGGTGTTCGTCGCGCTCGGACTGGCGCTGGCAGCGCTGGTGGTGCTGCTGGTGCGCACGATCGGGCGCCGACGTCGTCAACCATTGCCGGAGCACCGCTCGGTCGCGGTACTCGATCGCAAACGCGGCCTCTTCAGCGTCGCCGGCGGCGGCCTGATCCAACTCGATCAGGTGCGGTTCGCACGTAAGTTCCAGGCCACCTCGAGCGCCCCGAAACTGGTGGCGATCACTCCGGGCGGCACCAAGGTGCTCAAACGCGGCAACCCGTTCGAGGGCAGTTTCGGTGACGTCGACGAGATCCTGAACGCCGTCGTCCAGCGCAGCGGAGTTCAGCGCAGCTGATCGGCTGCGGTCAGGCCAACCGCGAGATCACGTCGGAGACCACCGAGCCCAGCGCGACGTCCACCTGCTCGCCGGCCGCCAGGTCCTTGACGCCGATCGTGCCGGCTTCGATGTCGCGATCGCCGGCCACCAACGCCAGCGCGGCACCCGAGCGGTCGGCCGCGCGCATCGCGCCCTTGAGGCCACGGTCGCCGTAAGCCATGTCGACCCGCACCCCGGCGGCCCGCAGTTTGGCTGCCAGCGGCACCAACGCGGCCCTGGCCTGCTGACCCAGCGGAACGCAGAACACGTCGACCCGGGAACCGGAACCGGCGGTCTTGCCCTCGGCCTGCAACGCCAACAGCGTGCGATCCACCCCCAACCCAAAGCCGATGCCGGACAGGTCTTGTCCGCCGAGCTGACGCATCAACCCGTCGTAGCGACCACCGCCGCCGATCCCGGATTGAGCGCCGAGCCCGTCGTGCACGAACTCGAACGTGGTCTTGGTGTAGTAATCCAGCCCGCGCACCATCCGCGGGTTGATCACATACGGCACATCCAGCGCGTCCAGATAGCCCAGAACCGCCTCGAAGTGCTCCTTGGCCGCATCCGAGAGATGATCGAGCATCACCGGCGCGTCAGCGGTCATCGCCTTGACCTCGGGCCGCTTGTCGTCGAGCACGCGCAACGGGTTGAGCTCGGCGCGCTGGCGGGTGGGCTCGTCGAGATCGAGTTTGAACAGGAACTCCTGCAACAACTCTCGATACGGGCCACGGCAGGTGTCATCGCCCAGCGAGGTGATCTCCAACCGGAAGCCGGTCAGCCCGAGCGAGCGGAAGCCGGCATCGGCCACCGCGATCACCTCGGCATCCAGCGCCGGATCGTCGACGCCGATCGCTTCGACGCCGACCTGCTGCAGCTGCCGGTAGCGCCCGGCCTGCGGACGCTCGTAGCGGAAGAACGGACCGGCGTAGCAGAGCTTGACCGGCAGCGCGCCGCGGTCCAACCCGTGCTCGATGACCGCGCGCATCGCGCCGGCGGTGCCCTCCGGGCGCAGCGTCACCGAGCGGTCACCCCGGTCGGCGAAGGTGTACATCTCCTTGGACACCACATCGGTGGACTCCCCCACGCCGCGCGCGAACAGCGCGGTGTCCTCGAAGATCGGCAGCTCGATGTCGCCGTATCCGGCGCGCCGCGCGGCCGTCAGCAGACCGTCGCGAACCGCCACGAACTGCGCCGAATCCGGCGGCAGGTAGTCCGGCACGCCCTTGGGCGCCTTGAAGTCACTCACTGGGTCGAATCCTCGGGTTGAAGCGGCGTTCGTCGCCGATCGTGGTCGACGGACCGTGGCCCGGTAATACCACGACGACGTCGTCGAGCACCATTAGTTTGTCTCGCACCGAATGCAGCGCTCGGACCGGGTCGGCGTCGTGCCCGGGCCGGCCCACCGTCCGGGCACCCAGCGCATCGCCGGTGAAGACCACCTCGACGGGCCCTTCGTCGGTGTCGGCACTGACCCGGTAGGCCACCGACCCGGCGGTGTGCCCGGGTACATGGTGCAGGTGCACATCGAGACCGCCGACCTGCAGGACGCCGCCGTCGTCGCCCGGTGCCTCGATGCGTTCCGGCGGATCTGTGAGCAGATCGTGGTCGGCCGGGTGCAGGTAGGCCGGGATCTCCCAGCCCTCGCACACGTCGTAGGCCGACGCCGCATGGCCGGGATGACCGTGCGTGAGCAGCACCGCGGCCGGCGTCAGATCATTGCTCGCAAAGTAGTACTCCAGCGTGGCGACGGCGTCCTCAGCTGGGTCGATGACGATCGCCGGGCCGCCGGCGCGGGCCGCCACCAAATAGCAGTTCACGTCGCGCGGCCCGACGGAAAACCCAGCGATCAGCACACCGGACAGTGTCTCAGGTAGCGGGCGGCCCCCAGGTCAGGGCACCTGTGGCCGAGATCGTCGGGCTGAACTGGCACACTCGATGCCGGAGATTTCACCGGTTCGAACACGGAGGACAGCCCCAGTGCCGACGAACGAACAGCGACGCGCGAACGCCAAGCGCAAACTGGAACGGCAACTGCAGCGCCAGGAGGCCACCGCGCGGCGCAACCGCATCATCGCGATCAGCGCGGCCGCCGTCGTCGCGGTGCTGGTCATCACGGGGGTCCTGATCGGCGTCGTGCTCAAGAGCGGCGATTCCGACGACACCGCCGCTGCGCCGGACCAGACGACGACGTCGGCGCCGGCTGACCCCACCTCGGCGGCTCCGGCTGAGTCCACCTCGAAGGCTCCGGGGCCGACCAGCGCACCGCCACGCAACGGCGAGTTGCCGCCGTTCGTCCCCTCGGCCGACCTGGGGGCGAACTGCCAATACCCCTCCGACGGCTCACCGGCCTCCAAGGAGAACACCCCGCCCCGCACCGGCCGAGTGCCCACCGATCCAGCCCTGGTCAGTGCCAGCATGTCGACCAACATGGGCAACCTGGGTCTGCAACTCGACAACGGCAAATCGCCGTGCACGGTGAACAGCTTCGCCAGCCTGGCCCAACAGGGCTACTTCAACGACACCGTCTGCCACCGGCTGACCAACTCACCGAGTCTGAATGTGCTGCAGTGCGGTGATCCGACTGGGACCGGCACCGGTGGGCCCGGCTACGGGTTCGTCAACGAGTACCCCACCGACCAGTACCCCGAGGGTGATGCCGGTCTGAAGATGCCGGTGCGGTACCCGCGCGGCACGCTGGCGATGGCCAACACCGGCCAGCCCGGCTCCAATGGCAGCCAGTTCTTCCTGGTGTACGCCGACAGTTACTTGCCGCCGAACTACACGGTGTTCGGCACCATCGACGAGCTCGGCTTGGCCACCTTGGACCGGATCGCGGAGACCGGTACCAAGGACGGCCAACCCGACGGCGAGCCCAAGGACGAGGTCCGGATCACTGCGCTCGGACTCGATTAAGCTTGCGCCCGGCCGTTCAGGCTTTTTCGAGTGGGGGTAGGGATGAGCGATGAGTCCACCGGTCCCGTGCGGCCGCCGGACCCAAGCCCGCAGTACGACTTTCCACCGGGTGCATCGACCCGACACGGTGGGCCAGCGGGTGCGCCGCCCCAGTTCGGCGGGCCGGCGGGTGCACCACCCCAGTTCGACGGGGCGGCGGGTACAGCACCGCAGTTCGTCGGGCCGGCCGATGCACCACCGCAGCCCGGCTGGCCAGCGGGTGCACCGCCCCAGTTCGGTTGGCCAGCGGGTGCACCGCCCCAGTTCGGCGGGCCAGCGGGTGCACCACCGCAGTTCGGCGGGCCAGCCGGTGCACCGCCCCAGTTCGGTTGGCAGCCACCGCAACCCGCGCCTTCCGGCGACAAAGGGTTGCGCGTCGCGTTAGCGGTACTGGCAGTCGTGCTGGTCGCCGTCTACGCCGTCATGGGTCTGCTCACCAAAGACTTCTGGGCCGGCGGGCCGCCACGAGACGGCGTCCGGGTCACCTTGTCCGCGCAGACGTCCGACGGCGCCGAACCGACGGCGGACGAGCTGGCCCAGACCCAGCAGATCTTGGCTCACCGGTTACGTGCAGCCGGAGCCGGTGGCGCCGAAATCACCGTGCAGGACACCGATCTGATTGTCGAGGTGCCCGGCGATGCCGATGGCCTGGATGCGCTGATCCAGCCCGGCCAACTGCATTTCCGTCCGGTCGTGCGGGCCATCCCACTGGCCAACCTTCCGTCACCCGAAGACCAAGCCTCGCAGACGGATCCGCCGCGCGATCCCGCCGAACGCCTGAAGCTCGAAAAAACCATGCGGCAGAGCGGCAACGAGATCGGGCAGATCCTCGGCCTGCAGTACATGACCCAACGGTGCGACGAAGAGGACGTGCTGGTCGGTCACGACGACCCGAGCCTGCCGTTGATCACCTGCTCGACCGACGGCGAGACCGTCTACCTGCTGGACAGATCGGTCCTGAGCGGAGAGCAGATCGCCGACGCCACCTCTGGTCTGAACTCACAGACCGGTCAGAACGTCATCGACCTGCAATTCGACGACGAGGGCGCCAAGATCTGGTCGGACTTCACGTCCGCCAACGTCGGCGCCCAGACCGCCTTCACCGTCGATGCCCGCGTGGTCAGCGCACCGGTGATAAACGAACCGATCCCCAGCGGGAACACCCAGATCACCGGTCAGTTCACGGTCGATGAGGCAGAGGACTTGGCGGCCAAGCTGAGCGCCCCGGGTCTGCCGGTCATCTTGACGATCCACGACAGCACACCGGTCCCCGTTGCCGGCACACCACCGTCGACCTCGATGCGGGTGCTGATGCTGGCCCTCGGTGCATCGGTGGCACTGGTCGTGATCGGCGTGCTGACCTACTTTGCTCTGCGCCGAGGCGGGTCGGCCGCTCGCTGACGGCCTCGCGCTCTTCCGTCTACCGGTCTGGACCGGGATTCCGTGTCACGGACCTTCTCTGCACAATCGGAAAGTTTGGTGGAACCGTCGCCAGACCTGGCGCGTCAAAGGGGTATGAACTACTACCCCGCCGACGAGTTCGGCCTCATCCGTAGGAGTACCGCAATCAAGTCTGGATTCACGGACAGCGAGATCACTGCCGCGGTTCGCGCGCGGACACTGCTGCGCGTGTACCCAGGCGTGTACGTCCCAGCCGATCGCTCATTCGATGGGCCTGACGGTGCGCAGCGGCTCCACCGAATGCAGGCGATTGCGGTCGCAACCTCCGAATTACGGCATGCAGAGCATGCACCGTTGAGCCATGCGTCGGCCGCCGCACTGCTCGGCGTACCGCTCCTCAAGCCCAACATTTCGCGCGTACACGTAATAACCGGAAAGCGCTCCGGGGGTTCGATAGATCGCTACCGGCACCGTCATCCCGCCGAAGTGAATGCCAGCGAGATCACCATCGTCGATGGCATCGCAGTTACCACGCTGGAGCGAACCGCGGTTGACGTCGCCGCCACCGGCACCTTCGCCCAGGCGCTTACCGTCTTCGACCAAGCATTGCGCGCCGGGGCGTCGCGTCAGTTGATGGGCGAGATCCTGACCAGCCGACGGCGCCGCGGCGGAGGGCATGCACGACGCGCGCTACCAGTGGCCACCGCGCTCGCTGAAAGCGTTGGCGAATCATGGAGCCGCGCCCAGATGCTCGAAGCAGGACTTCCGGCCCCACGTCTGCAACACGAACTTCAGTGCGCCGCAAATAGTTACCGAACAGATTTCGATTGGTCCGGTGAACTGATCGGTGAGTTCGATGGATTGCACAAGTATGGACGCCTACGCCAGGCCGGAGAGAGCGAAGCCGACGCCGTCATCCGGGAGAAGCTACGGGAAGACGATCTGCGTGCTACCGGCGCGATGGTGCTGCGCTGGACCTGGGCGGAGTTAGAAGCACGACTCCTGGTGGATAAGCTGAAGCCATGGCTGGCCCGATTAGGGTTGCTCAGCACCGGCTAGTGAGACTGAACATATTGCCGCTCAGCGGTTTTGGTGCCGCTAATAGAATTCAATAAGCGCGAACGAAACGGTTGAGCGGGAGCAACTTCGGTCGGCGGGAGCAACTGCGGTCAGCGGGGGCACGGGCGGCAACCAGTCAGGCTGCTGAGGTCACCCGGTACACGTCGTAGACGCCTTCGACGTTGCGCACCACATTGAGCACATGCCCGAGATGTTTCGGGTCGCCCATCTCGAAGGTGAACCGGCTCACCGCAACTCGGTCATCCGACGTGGTCACCTGCGCCGAGAGGATGTTCACTTTTTCATCGGCCAGCACCCGCGTCACGTCGGAGAGCAGTCGATGCCGATCCAGCGCCTCGACCTGGATGGCCACCAGGAACACCGACGACGGCCCGGGCGCCCACTGGACCTCGATGATGCGTTCGGACTGTTCTTGCAGCGAAGCGGCATTGGTGCAGTCGGTGCGGTGCACACTGACCCCGCCGCCGCGGGTGACGAAGCCCATGATCACGTCGCCGGGCACCGGCGTGCAGCACTTGGCCAGCTTGGTCAAGGTACCGGGCGCCCCCGGCACCGCCACGCCGACGTCTTCGTTACTACGTTGGCGCACCGGCACACTGGACGGGGTGAGCCGCTCGGCGATCTCGTCCTCGGCGTCGTCTTCACCGCCGAATTGTGCGATCAGTTGCTGCACCACGTGCCGCGCCGAGATGCGCCCCTCGCCGATCGCGGTATACAGAGCAGACACGTCGGTGTACCGGAGCTCGCGGGCCAGCGCAGCCATCGACTCGCCAGTCATCAAGCGCTGCAACGGGAGTCCTCCGCGACGCACCTCACGGGCGATCGCGTCCTTGCCGGACTCCAGGGCCTCCTCGCGACGTTCTTTGGCGAACCACTGCCGGATCTTGGCCTTCGCCCGCGGCGAACCGACGAAGGTCTGCCAATCCCGCGACGGCCCGGCGTTGAGCGCCTTGGAGGTGAACACCTCGACCACTTCGCCGTTTTCCAGCTTGCGTTCCAGCGCCACCAACCGGCCGTTGACCCGCGCGCCGATACAGCGATGCCCCACCTCGGTGTGCACCGCGTAGGCGAAGTCCACCGGCGTGGAACCGGCCGGCAGCGTGACCACATCCCCCTTCGGGGTGAACACGAAGATCTCCTGCACCGCCAGGTCATAGCGCAGCGACTCCAGGAACTCGCCTGGGTCGGCGGCTTCCCGCTGCCAGTCCAGCAGTTGCCGCATCCAGGCCATGTCGTCGACCTCGGCGGCGGCATGGTTGGCCGGAACACCGTTGCGGCCCTTGGATTCTTTGTACCGCCAGTGCGCAGCGATACCGTACTCGGCGGTGCGGTGCATGTCGCGGGTGCGGATCTGCACCTCGAGCGGCTTGCCCTCCGGGCCGACCACCGTGGTGTGCAAAGACTGGTACACGCCGTAGCGCGGTTGGGCGATGTAGTCCTTGAATCGGCCCGCCATCGGCTGCCACAGCGAGTGCACCACGCCGACGGCGGCATAGCAGTCCCGGATCTCATCGCACAGGATCCGCACCCCGACCAGGTCGTGGATGTCGTCGAAGTCGCGGCCCTTGACGATCATCTTCTGGTAGATGGACCAATAGTGCTTGGGCCGGCCTTCGACCGCGGCGTTGATCCGTGAAGCAGTCAAGGTGGCGATGATCTCCGCGCGCACCTTGGCCAGATAGGTATCCCGTGACGGCGCCCGGTCGGCCACCAGGCGCACGATCTCCTCGTACTTCTTGGGGTGCAGGATCGCGAACGACAGGTCTTCGAGCTCCCACTTGACCGTGGCCATGCCGAGTCGATGCGCCAGCGGGGCAATGACTTCCAGCGTCTCGCGGGCCTTGCGGGCCTGCTTCTCCGGCGGCAGGAAGCGCATGGTGCGCATGTTGTGCAACCGGTCGGCGACCTTGATCACCAGCACCCGCGGATCGCGCGCCATCGCGATGATCATCTTGCGGATGGTCTCGGCTTCGGCGGCGGTACCGAGCACCACCCGATCCAGTTTGGTGACCCCGTCGACCAGGTGACCCACTTCGTCACCGAACTCGGCGGTCAGCGCCTCGAGTGTGTATCCGGTGTCCTCGACGGTGTCGTGCAACAACGCAGCAACCAGCGTCGTGGTGTCCATGCCGAGCTCGGCCAGGATGTTCGCGACGGCCAGTGGATGGGTGATGTACGGGTCGCCGGACTTGCGCAGCTGGGTGGCGTGCCGCTCCTCGGCGATCGCGTAGGCCCGCTGCAGCACCGACAGGTCGGCCTTGGGGTAGATCTCGCGATGGACCGCGACCAGCGGCTCGAGCACCGGGTTGATGCCGGCGCGCTGCGAGGTCATCCGCCGCGCCAGCCGGGCCCGAACCCGCCGCGAGGCGCTGCTGGGCGCCTTGGGGGTCTCCGGCGCAGGGTCGGCCGCGCGCCCTTCGGCACGGCGGTCCGACGCAGCTGGCAGCGTGGTCTGCTCCTCAGCCATGGCCGTCACCTCCCAATCAGCTAACGCGTCACGGTTCCCAGGGTATCGCCGAAACCGTCCAGATCAGACTCGATGCAGGCTGGTCACGTCCAGCGCGCCGAGGTTGGCCCGCCCGCCCAGGTCGGTGAGTTCCAGAACGACGCCGGCGCCGGTGACCAGCGCACCGGAATCG
The DNA here is from genome assembly GCF_059812645.1 of Mycobacterium sp. NGS45. Classification (NCBI taxonomy): domain Bacteria; kingdom Bacillati; phylum Actinomycetota; class Actinomycetes; order Mycobacteriales; family Mycobacteriaceae; genus Mycobacterium; species Mycobacterium sp. NGS45. The sequence continues at coordinate 17,290 of NZ_JCALDB010000028.1, forward strand.
GTCAGCAGCCGACAGGCCGCGACGATCGTTCCGCCGGTGGCCAAAACGTCGTCGACGACGAACACCCGCCGGCCGGAAAGCTCGATGCCCTCGGCCGGAATCTCCAGCGTCGCCGAACCGTACTCCAGGTCGTAGCGTTCGCTGCGCACCGGCGGCGGCAGTTTGCCGCCCTTGCGCACCGCCAGCACACCGGTGCCGAGCCGGGTCGCCACCGCAGCGCCGAGCAGGAACCCGCGCGCATCGATACCGGCGATCAGGTCGGCGCCGCCGGCCAGGGCGGCCAGCCCATCGGTGACCGCGGCCAGCCCGTCCCGATCGGCCAGCAGCGGGGTGAGGTCCTTGAACGCCACCCCAGGTTCGGGGAAATCGGCCACTTCCCGCAGTCTGGCGCCGATCAGCGCCGACAGCGCACCGGCATCCAGCGAGCCCGAGGTCATGACCGGATCACCCAGCGGTCCATGTTCCACCCGGCTCCCCACCGGGTCGGATTGGCACTGACCGCGTACGCCCGCTTGGTGGTGATCAGGGTGCGCTGCTGGCGGAACAGCGGCAGCGTCGGCATGTCGTTCCACAGCACCGGCGCGCCCTCCCCGATCAGCCGGCTCTGTTCCTTGGGATCGACGGTGACCGCCAGCGCCGAGATGACACCGTCGATCTGGCCGTTGCCGTACCCGGACAGGTTGTTGCCGTTGCCGGTGAACAGCGTGTAGGCATCCATCGCCGAGGACCCGGTCGAGCCGGCTCCGGTCGCCCCGCCGGTGCTGGCGATCAGGACGTCGATCTGACCGTCGAGCAGCGCCCGCGGCCCGACGGTTTCCGACGACGCGTCGGTGACGGTGATTCCGGCCGCCGCACACGAGTTGGCGATCGCACCGACGGTCGCGGCCAACCGCGCGTTGGGGGTCTGATAGCCGATCCGCACGGTCAGCGGTTCGCCGTCGAGCTCCGCGCGCGCCGCCTCCGGGTTGGCCACCATGAACTGGCCGGCCTCGGCGCGGGCCTCGGCGGCCGCCAGCGCGTCATCGCGGGCGGTGTTGAGCCGCACGTTGCTGACCGGCAGCTCGACGCTGGCGGCGATCTGGTCGCGCGGCGTGCAGAACGCCAGCGCACGCCGCGCCGGGATCGCCGCCATCGGTCCCTGCCGGGAGAAGATCAGGCTTTCGATACCGGCCGCCGGGGTCTCGGTGCGGTCGTACCCGTCCGGCCCGTCCGGGATGGTCAGTGTGCCCGAGGATCCAGTGGCGATGTCGACGACGTCGAAGCTGCCGTCGTTGATCCGGTCCTGCACCTCGGTGCTGCGCGGCCACACCGTGATCCGCTCGGTGACCGGCTTGGTGGCCCACCACTTGTCGTTGGCGACCAGCACCACGGCGCCGTCGTCGCGCACGGATTCGATCTTGTACGGACCTGAGGATGGGAAGCGTTTCAGGTCGAGGTCGGGCGTGAGTTCCCAGATGGTGTTCCAGGCCTGCGCGACGCGGTCGATCTGCACCGGATCGTTGGACTGCAGCGCGGCGACCACACCGCCGTCACCGAGGCCGAGCTCGTCGGCGATGACGTGCGCGGGCATCATGCTGGTCGCGGTGAACAACTGGTTGTAGTCGGTGATGTTGCGCTGGATCGCGAACGACACCCGGGCCCGCTTCTGACCGGGTTGGCAGTCGATGGTCGCAATGTCGAGGTAGCCGGCCCGGCTGGCGGCGTCGAACTGCGGATACCGCCCGGACTGTGCGACCCAGGCCAGCACCATGTCGTCACAGGTCACTGGTTTGCCGTCGGAATAGACCGCGTTATCGGCGATCTGGTAGTCGAGCACCAGCGGTTCGCGGCCCACCACCGAGATCGTCCCGAAGTCGTGGTCGGCGACCACCTGACCGTCCGGGCCGTGGTAGCCGAACCCGGTCAGCACCCGGCCGAATGCCTGCGGCCCGGCCGACGCCGCGCCTGCCACGGTGTTGGTGTTGTAGGTGCTCAGGGTGCCGTCGACGGCGTAGTCGACGTTGTCCCGCGCGCCGCGCCCACACGACGTCAGCGCCGCGGTCAGCGCGATGACGGCGGCCAGCACGACCGTGCCGCGTACCCAGGACCGCGCACGCATGCGCCTACCCTCGCCGAACGTTCCGCTTGCCGGTGGGCCGGCCGGTCTTGCCGGTCGGGCGGCTGGGGCGCGCCCCCGGAGCCGGCTTGCTGGTCACCGCGGCCGCCTGCACGGTGTCCCGGGCGTCGTCGGCGGCGTCCGCGTCTGGGCTGCCGGCGTCGTCGGCAGCACCGGCCGAGGCCAGCCGCTCCCGGCGCTTGAGCACCCGACGGGTGTGGGTGCGCACCTTCTCGGTGCGCTCGCGCATCGACACCAGCAGCGGGGTGGCGAAGAAGATCGACGAGTAGGTACCGACGATGACGCCGACCAGCTGCACCAGGGCCAGGTCCTTGAGCGTGCCGACCCCGAGCAGCCAGACCGCGACCACGATCAAAGCGATGATCGGCAACACCGAGATGACGCTGGTGTTGATCGACCGCATGAAGGTCTGGTTGACCGCCAGGTTCGCGTGTTCGGCATAGGTGCGCCGGGTGGTGTGTTCGAAGCCGGCGGTGTTCTCCTCGACCTTGTCGAACACGATCACGGTGTCGTACAGCGAGAAGCCCAAGATGGTGAGCAAGCCGATCACGGTGGCCGGGGTGACCTCGAAGCCCACCAGCGAGTAGATCCCGGCGGTCACGATCAGGTCGAAGAACATGGTGGCCAGCGCCGCGATCGCCATGTAGCGCTCGTAGCGCAGCGTGATGTACACGGTCACGATGAGGACGAAGACCACCAGCGCCCAGATCATCTTCTCGGTGATCTGACCGCCCCAGGTTTCCGAGACCGCCGAGTCGCTGATCGCCTGCGGGCTCGGTTGCCCGTCCGCGCCGATCGGCTTGAACTGGTCGAACAGGGCACCGCGCAGCTGGTTGATCTGATCCTCGTCGAGGGCCTGCGAGCGGATCTGCACGGTGGCCGATTCGCCGCTGCCGACCAGCACCACCGACTGGGGTTCGAAGCCCAGCGCGTCGCTGAACGCGGTTTCGACCTCGGTGACCTGTTCGTTGGTGATGCTGCCCTGCGGCATCGATACCTTGGTGCCGCCCTCGAAGTCGATACCGAAGTTGAATCCGAGCAGCACCATGCTGCCCACTGCGATGGCCAGGATCGCAGCGCTGACCCCGTACCAGAGCTTGCGCCGGCCGACCACCTCGAAGGCGCCGGTACCGGTGTAGAGCCGGGTGAAGAAGCCGTGCTGCGGGACCTCGGTGGTCGCGGTGGTCGCGGTGGTCTTGGCCGCCACGTCAGTACCGCTGGACTCGGTCAACTCGGTGGCCGATCCGGTCTCGGTCTTGTTCTCGGTCACGGGCTACTTGCCTCCCGTCGAAAGCAGTGCGGCTTCACGTCGTTCCCGGGCGATCTGCTGCACCGCGCCGAGGCCGTTGAAGGCCGGCTTGGCCATCGTCGGCGACTTGGAGGCCAGGAACACCAGCGGCCAGGTGATCAGGAACACCACGACGACGTCCAGGACGGTGGTCAAGCCCAGCGTGAACGCGAAGCCCTTGACCTGGCCAACTGCCAGGAAGTACAGCACGGCCGCGGCGAGCAGGCTGACCGCGTTACCCGACAGGATGGTCTTGCGGGCGCGCGCCCAACCGCGTGGCACCGCCGAGCGGAACGATCGGCCCTCGCGGATCTCGTCCTTGATGCGTTCGAAGAACACCACGAACGAGTCGGCTGTCATACCGATACCGATGACCAGACCGGCGATACCGGACAGGTCCAGGGTGTAGCCGATGTAGCGGCCCAGCAGCACCAGCAGCGCGTAGACCATCGCACCCGAGGCCACCAGCGACACTGCCACCAGCACCCCGAGCACCCGGTAGTACAACAGCGCATAGAGCAGGGTCAGCGCCAAGCCGACGGCACCGGCGATCAAACCGGCGCGCAGCGAAGACAGGCCCAGGCTGGCCGAAACGGTCTCGGCCTCCGAGGACTCGAACGACAACGGCAGCGAACCGTACTTGAGCACGTTGGCCAGGTCCTTGGCCTCGCCCTGGGTGAACTGGCCGGTGATCTGGGTGTTGCCACCCGGAATCGGCTCGTTGATCACCGGTGCGCTGACCACCCGGGTGTCGAGTACGAACGCGGTCTGGGTCCCGACGTGGCCGGCGGTGAACTCCGACCAGATCTCCGCACCATCGCTCTTGAACTGCAGGTCGACGACGTTCTGGCCGGTCTGCTGATTCATCCCGGAGCTGGCACTGGAGATCTGCTCACCGGAGATGATCGACTTGTCCAGCAGGTACAGCGTCTGACCGTCGGTCGAGCAGGTCACCAACGGCAGGTTGGGGTCGTCGTTGCCGGCGAGCACGTCCTCCTCACCGCAGCGCTGCACCATGTACTGCAGGCCGAGCACCTGGCCGATCTCGTTGGCGTTCTGTCGCATGGTCTTTTCGAACTGGATGCGCGCGGCGCGGTCCTTGACCGGATCCGGCGGCGCGGCGTCCTCACCCGGTGCGCCGGGCGCCGGCGCGGGCGCCTCGGTTTCCGCGGGTGCGGCCGGCTCGGTGCCGTCCGGCTCCGGGGTGGGCGTGGGTGCCGGGTCTTGCGGGAACGGCCGCGGCTGCGGTGCGGGGACGACGGGCGCCTCGGCCGGCGCTTGTTCGGCCGGCGCTTGTTCGGCCGGAGCCGCCGGAGCCTCGCCCTCGGGCGCGGGTGCGGGGGCCTCGGGGGCAGCCGGCGCGGGCGCCTCCGGGGCCGCAGGTGCCCCGGGCTGGGGCTGTTGCAGGTTGGCCAGCGGGATGGCACGCAGCACCGGCCGGATGTAGAGCCGGGCGGTCTGGCCCACGCTGCGCGCGGCGCTGCCGTCGGTGCCGGGCACCGTGATCACCAGGTTGCGACCGTCGATGATCACCTCGGAACCGGACACACCGAGGCCGTCGACGCGGGAGCCGATGATCTCCTGGGCCTGGGCCAGCGCCTCCTGGGTGGGTGCGGAGCCGTCCGGGGTGCGCGCGGTCAGCGTCACGCGCGTTCCGCCCTGCAGGTCGATGCCGAGTTTCGGGCGGGCTTCCTTATCGCCGGTGAAGAACACCAGCAGGTAGGCGCCGATCAGCATGACCAAGAACAGCGTCAGGTAGCGGAACGGCCGCAGCGGGGCCGTAGGCGATGCCACGTTGTCGTGTCTCCTCGAAAATCCATCCCGGGCGTGCTTGTCGCCGCCCGCAACCGCAAACAGTACGTGTCTGACCTGGCGTTAGGTGCCGGTCACCGGTCCGAGTCGGTGGTCGCGTCGGTTCCGGTGCTCTCCACGATCTCCTCGGGCTCGTCCACGGTGGGGTCAATGCGGTCCCGAATGGCCAGTTTCATCCAGGTCGTGACGACGCCCGGGGCGATCTCCAGGTCGACGTAGTCGTCGGTGATCCCGGCGATGGTCGCCCGCAGGCCCGAGGTGGTGTGAACCTGGTCTCCGACGGTCAGCGATTCGTGCAGGTCGATGGTGGCCTGCATCTGCTTGCGCTGCTTCCGGGAGGCGAAGTACATGAAGGCGCCCATGATCAGGATCAGCGGGAGCAAAGTGACGATGGGGTCCATGACGGCCTCTTAGGTATTCGGTGTGGGTCCAGAGGGGTTTGCAATTGACCAGTGTGCCATTGCCGACTGAGTGAACCCTTGCCCGGGCAGCCGTCGGGCTGGTGGCTTCAACCTCCGGCGCGTAGCAGTTCCGCGCCGCACTGCCGGCTGGATCGAGAGCACCTCGGTGTTCGCGGTCGCCTCTGAGCGCTGGGCACACAGACTTCGCGCCGGCGGACAGGCGCAGCAGAAACCCACCTCAGCGCTACGGTTTCAGATGGTGTGCGGTGTGTTCCCACACTTCTCCAGTCAGCGTGCACGCCGCCACCTGGCCACCATGATGCGGATACGCGCAGGTCACACAGCTCACCGCGCCAAACCGAAGATTCGATGCGTTTTCATGTTGCGTCGCTACGGTTGATCTGTCATAGTTGCCGCAGTAGCCCGTAAACCGTAGCACTAAGGAGACTTCGATGAGCTGCCCCCAGATCCCGCCGTTCTGCACCAACCTCGCCGATGATGCCGATACCGATACCAAGCCGAACGAACCGGCCTTCGAGGTAACGGTGGTCAAGCACGTCGGACTGCTGCTGGCCTGGCGCCAGCGCCGCTACACCGTCCAGGGCAGCTACGCGGAGTGCGCGGCCGCCCTCGCCGAGGCACGCCGGCACAACCTGGCCCGCGGCTGGTGGAGCATTCCCTCGGCGCTGCGCTTGAACTGGAAAGCGTTGTCGGAGAACGACGCCGCCCGAAAGAACCTGGCTCGGCAAGCCGCCATCGCCTTCGGCCATCCGTCGATGTACACCGGACCGGCGGCGCTGCGACTGGTGCCGACGGGGTCATGATGGCGACCGCCGAGGACCCCAGCCCGGTCAGCTCGCCAGGCCCCAGACCAGCAAGACGATGGCGATCACCGGGAACAGACCCTGCGTCACTGCGGCGCGGCGCTTGTCCGGCGACGAGATCGCAAGCACCAGTGCCCCCGCCGCCATCGAGCCGACCCCGGCGAACAGCAACGCCGCACCACCGAACACCGACGGTAGGTTGATGGTCGATCCCGGTCCGGGATCCGCCGCTTAGACCTTACGCAACAACCACCCCGACATCCGCTCTCCCAGAAAAGGCTCGAGACCACCCATGTACCCACCCCAGGATCCGTACAACTCACCAGGCAACGGCGCGAACTACCCGGGCGCAGCGGGTGATCCCGGAGCGGCCTACGGCCCGCAGTATGGGCAGCAGCAGTACGGCCAACCGCAATACGGCCAGCAGCCCTACGGCCAGCCGGGCTACGGTGGCGCACCGTACGGCCAGCCGCCGAAGAACAAGCTGCCCTGGATTCTTGGTGGTGTCGCGGTCCTGGTCATCGCATTGGTGGCCGTGTTGGCCATCGTGCTCAGCGGTGGCGGTGACGACGATTCCTCGACCACCGCGCAGGAGACGACGTCAGCGCCGAACAAGAAGTCCACCACCGACGATTCCGGTGACGACAGCTCGTCCGACGACGGTTCCGGTGACGGAATCACTTATGAGGTAGACGGTTCGGCGAGCCGGGCGATCATCTCGTATGCGACCGATGACGACTCGAATCCCATCGAAGTGGTCACCACCGATCTGCCGTGGTCCATCACGGTTTCCCCGGAGCCCCGGATCCCGATGGTCTCGGCAGCCCCGCTGTCCTTCGGCGGCGACAGCTTGGACATCACCATGAAGATCAAGCGCGGCAGCAAGGTGATCAAGACCTGCGATTACACCGAGCCCTGCTTGGCCAGCTAGACGCTGAGCACCCCTACCAGGAAGCCGTGCCGGACCCTGCCGGCGCGGCTTCCTGCGTTTCAGACCGACCGGTGTTCGCGGGCTGGGCCCAACTACTCGAACAGCCCCTGCTGCCCCAACCCGGCCGCTTGCGGCGGCGGCGTCAACCCCAGGTGCGTCCACGCCGCAGCCGTGGCCACCCGGCCGCGCGGGGTGCGCGCCAGCATCCCGGCACGCACCAGGAACGGCTCGCACACCTCCTCGACGGTGGCGGCTTCCTCCCCCACCGCCACCGCCAACGTCGAAACCCCAACCGGGCCACCGCCGAAGCTGCGGATCAACGCCGACAGCACGGCGCGGTCGAGCCGATCGAGCCCGAGTTCGTCGACGTCGTACACCTCGAGCGCAGCCTTGGCGACGTCGCGCGTGATGGTGCCGTCGGCGCGCACCTCGGCGTAGTCACGCACCCGGCGCAGCAACCGGTTGGCGATCCGCGGCGTGCCGCGCGAGCGGCGGGCGATCTCGGCGCCGGCCTCCTTGCCCAACTCGATGCCCAGGATGCCGGCCGACCGGAACAGCACGCGTTCCAGTTCAGCGGGTTCGTAGAAGTCCATGTGTGCGGTGAACCCGAACCGGTCGCGCAGCGGCCCGGTCAGCGCACCGGACCGGGTGGTTGCGCCGACCAGGGTGAACGGCGCCACTTCGAGTGGAATCGACGTCGCCCCAGGACCTTTCCCGACGACGACGTCGACCCGGAAGTCCTCCATCGCCAGATACAGCATCTCCTCAGCGGGTCGGGCGATGCGGTGGATCTCGTCGATGAACAGCACATCGCCTTCGACCAGATTGGACAGCATCGCGGCCAGGTCCCCCGCGCGTTCCAGCGCTGGGCCGGAGGTGACCCGCAGTGACGAACCCAACTCGGCGGCGATGATCATCGCCAGCGAGGTCTTGCCCAACCCGGGCGGTCCGGACAGCAGGATGTGATCCGGTGTGCCACCGCGGTTCTTGGCACCCTCGATCACCAACTGCAACTGCTCGCGCACCCGAGGCTGGCCGATGAACTCGTCCAGTGAACGGGGCCGCAGGCTGGCGTCGACGTCGCCTTCACCGACCGTGAGCGCAGGCGAAACCTCCCGATCCTCGACTTCGTCGTCGTCCTCGAACCGGCTCACTTGGTCTTACCCAACAGATTCAGGGCGGCCCGCAGCGCGGTCGAAGTGTTGGCGTCGGCATCCGCGGCCAACACCTTGTCGGTGGCCTCTTCGGCCTGCTTGGCGCCGAAGCCCAGTCCGACAAGGGCTTCCACCACCGGACCGCGCACCGCATGCCCGTTCGGACTTGCTGATACACCGGAGGCGGCCGGTGTGGCGCCGATCTTGTCGCGCAGTTCCAGCACCAGCCGTTCGGCACTGCGCTTGCCGATGCCCGGCACTCGGGTCAGCGCGGCGATGTCGCCGTCGGCCAAGGCCTGCCGCAACGTCGGCGCGTCGTAGACCGCCAGCGTGGCCAACGCGATCTTGGGTCCCACCCCGGACACCCCGAGCAACGTGTTGAACACATCGCGCGCATCGGGATCGGCGAAGCCGTACAACGTCATCGAGTCCTCGCGCACGATCATCGCGGTGATCAACCGCGCCTCGTCGCCGCGACGCAACGTGGCCAGCGTCGCCGGAGTGGTCAGCACCTTATAGCCGATACCTGCGGCCTCGATCACCGCGTGGTCCAACGCGATGTCGAGCACTTCGCCGCGCACCGAGGAGATCATGTGCGGGCCTTCGCTTTCGCCTTCAGGGTGGCCTGGTACTTGCGCCGCTGTTCGGCGGCCAGGGCTTCGGCGGCGGCCATCCGGGCGATCATCGGCGCGCGCCAGCAGTGACAGATGGCCAACGCCAGTGCGTCGGCGGCGTCGGCGGGCGTGGGCTTCTGCTGCAACTCGAGGATCTTGGTGACCATTGTGGTGACCTGAGCCTTGTCGGCGCGACCGTTGCCGGTGACCGCGGCCTTGACCTCGCTGGGCGTGTGGAAGTGCACGTCGATGTCGCGGCGCGCGGCCGCCAGCGCGATCACGCCGCCGGCCTGTGCGGTGCCCATCGCAGTGTTGGCGTTCTGGTTGGAGAACACCCGCTCGATCGCGATCACGTCCGGGACGTGGGTGTCCAGCCAGTGCTCGACGGTGTCGCTGATCGTCAGCAGGCGCTTGGCCAGCGGCTGGTCGGCCGGGGTACGCACCACGTCGACGTCCAGCGCGATGACCTGCCGGCCGCGGCCGCTTTCGATCATCGAGAGTCCACAGCGGGTCAACCCGGGGTCGACGCCCATCACACGCACAGCCAGCCCTTCCGGTTACGAACAGCTGTTCGATACCTTAGCCGTGGATGACGACAATCCGCGGTAGGGACACGCCTGCACCGGCAGGTTCAGCCGGCCGCCAGCAGTTCGTCGATCTGGTTGATCGCGGCGGTGGACCCCTCCACCACGCCCATGTCGAGGACCTGCTGCAAACCTTCTGCCGAGTCGAAGACCGAGACGTAGGTCGCCAGGGTCTTCCCGCCGGCTTCCACGAAGGAATAGCTGCAGGTCGAAACCGGCATGGCCGCAACGGGATTGAAGTCCTCGTCGGCGAAGCCGTCCCGGAACGAAAAGCCGTGGGGTTCGTCGACTTCGATGAGTTCCCAGTAGCCGGGGAACTTCTGGCCGTCCGGCCCGGTCATGTAGTAGGTGACCCGGCCACCGGGGTTGAAGTCGTGCTCGACGACGGTCGCCGGGTATTCCGGCGGCCCCCAGACCTTCTCGAGTTGGCGCGGGTCGGCGTAGACCTGCCAGATCCGGGTCCGCGGCGCGGCGAATTCCGCAGTGATGGTCAGGGTCAGGGTGTCGATGTCGTGGGTGACGCTGGTGACGGGCATGGCTCAGGCCTCCGGGGTGGTTTTCTCGGTTTCCAGCAGTTCGTCGATCCGTGCGATCCGCCCCCGCCACACCGACTCGAACTCGGTCAGCATCGACGAGACCGCACGTACCGCTTCGACGTCACCGCTTGCCAATTGCTCACGGCCACTGCGCCTCTTGACGATCAGGCCAGCCCGTTCAAGCACGGTGACGTGCTTTTGCACCGCGGCGAAACTCATGTCGTAGTTCGCCGCCAGCGCCGAGACCGAATGCTCGCCGGCCAACACCCGGCGCAGAATGTCCCGTCGGGTGCGATCCGACAGCGCGTGGAACAGGGCGTCGGCCCGGTCCTCGGCTGCATCGGCCACACCTACAACATACAACCAATCGGTTGTATGTTGTCAGGACCCTGCGCCGGATTACTCCTCGTCGAGTTGCGCGGCGACGTCGTCGGGGATGTCGATGTTGGTGTAGACGTCCTGCACGTCGTCGCTGTCCTCGAGCGCGTCGATCAGCTTGAGCACCTTGCGGGCGCCTTCGAGGTCCACCGGAACGGTCACCGACGGCTGGAAGCTGGCCTCGGCCGAGTCGTAGTCGATGCCGGCCTCCTGCAGCGCGGTGCGCACCGCCACCAGGTCAGTGGGCTCGGAGATGATCTCGAAGGAATCACCGAGGTCGTTGACCTCTTCGGCGCCAGCGTCGAGCACCGCGGTCAGCACGTCGTCCTCGCTCAACTCGCCCTTGTCCAGGGTCACCACACCCTTGCGGGTGAACAGGTAGGCCACCGAGCCCGGGTCGGCCATGTTGCCGCCGTTGCGGGTCATCGCCACCCGCACCTCACCGGCGGCCCGGTTGCGGTTGTCGGTCAGGCACTCGATCAGCACCGCCACCCCGTTGGGGCCGTAGCCCTCGTAGGTGATGTTCTGCCAGTCGGCACCGCCGGCCTCTTCGCCGCCGCCGCGCTTGCGGGCCCGCTCGATGTTGTCGTTGGGCACCGAGGACTTCTTGGCCTTCTGGATGGCGTCGTACAGCGTCGGGTTGCCGGCCGGGTCACCGCCACCGACACGCGCTGCGACCTCGATGTTCTTGATCAGCTTGGCGAACATCTTGCCGCGCTTGGCATCGATGACGGCCTTCTTGTGCTTGGTGGTGGCCCACTTGGAATGGCCGCTCATGCAGGTATGCCCCTTTTCCGGTTAACTCCGGCCCATCAGTTTACGTTGCCGGCCCGACCGCGCTCGATACGACGTCTACAACGCCCGCAGCAAGACGAACCTCGTGCCCACCGAGGCGGCGCACAGCACCGGCCATTCCCAGATGTGCCATTGCCGCCAGCGTCCGATCGCCATGCCGATCGGGGCCACGACCACGATCGCCAGCGTCAGCAGCACCCAAACGACCAAGGTGCGGCCCGCCGCTATCCGGTGAGAACCGCCGGCACCGGCGTCAGCGCCACCACGCGATAGCTGATCCCAGCCGGCCAGGACACATAGCCCTGCAGATGCAGTTGGATCCAGGTCGGACGTCCCGACGGGTCGTCGGCGAAGACGGCCGAGGCATTGATGATGGCGCCCGCAGCGTCACCACCGCCTTGCAGCGCGGTTGAGACGGACAGGATCGGCTCCCCCAACGCCGAGCGCTCGTAGGGCAGGCTGTCCGGCAGGAAGTACGACACGTCAAACCCGGGCATCACGATGCCGCGCGGCGCACTGGCCGATCGGCCCATCGTCAGACCTCGGATCTCGGGCTTGCCGTTCAGCCACACCGTCCCGCTGTACTCGGTGCGCCGACGTTGCTCACCGTCTGGTGTCGCCACGAGGGTGTCGATCCGCGGCTGCGGTTGCACCTCGAGCGTCGTCATGGGATGTCTCTACCACCGGATCGCCCTGCTGTCTCGGCGATCACCCCTGCTTCCGGGCGGGCACCCAGATGCATCTACAAATAGTGAGGATGCAGCTGCACGCTCGCGAGGATGGAGAGTGCAGAGGATTTACCTGCACGCGACGTCTGAAAGGGGCGCCATGGATCAGGACACCTACGACAAGGGCATGGCGATCCGTACCGCCGTGTTGGGCGAAAACTACGTCGCCCAGGCCGCCGGCAACGCCGACGCCTTCTCCAAGCCGCTGCAGGATCTGGTCACCGAGTACTGCTGGGGCGCCGTGTGGGGTCGAGACGGCCTGGAACTCAAGACCCGCAGCATGCTGAACCTGGCGATGATCGCGGTCTTGAACCGGCCACACGAGCTGAGCACCCACATTCGCGGAGCACTCAACAACGGCGTCACCCGCGACGAGATCTGCGAGGTGTTCCTGCAGGTCGGCATCTACGCCGGCATCCCGGCCGCGGTCGACAGCTTCCGGTTGGCCCGCGCGGTGTTCGCCGAACTCGACGCCGACGACTCGAGCGAGGCCAGCTCGTGAAACCCGAGATCGGCTTCATCGGCCTGGGCAACATGGGCCGGCCGATCATGAACCGGCTGCTGGCCGCCGGCTTCCCGGTGATCACGTTCGACGTGCGCGACGAGGTCTTGGCCCAGGCGGTGGCGCTGGGCGCCCAGGCCGCGGAGTCGGTGCGCGACGTCGCCGACCGGGCCGAGACCGTGCTGGCCAGCCTGCCTACCCCGCAGGTCTCCGAGGCCGTGGTCGCCGAGGTGGCGACCGGGTCCAAGGTGCAGCGTTTCGTGGATCTCTCGACGGTGGGCGGCCAAGCCGCCCAACGCAATCACGCCGTGCTGGCAGCCGGTGGCATTGCTGCCCTGGACAGCCCGGTCAGCGGTGGCGTGCACGGCGCCGAGGCCGGCACCCTGGCCGTGATGGTGTCCGGCCCGCGCAGCGAGTTCGATTCGCTGGCACCGGTTTTCGATGTGATCGGCCGCGCGATCTTCGTCTCCGAGCAGCCCGGTGCCGGCCAGACCATGAAGCTGATCAACAACTTGATGGCCGCCACCACCTTGGCAGCCACCTCCGAGGTGATGGTGATGGGCGTCAAAGCCGGATTGGACGCCGACGTGATGATCGACGTGCTCAACGCCGGTTCTGGTGGCACACACGCCAGTCGGGACAAATTTCCCCGTGCGGTGCTCCCCCGCAGCTTCGACTACGGCTTCGCCACCGGGCTGATGGCCAAGGACGTCCGGCTGTACCTCGACGAGGCGAAAACCCTTGGCCTGCCGAGCGACATGGCCGAGACCGTGCATCAGATCTGGGCGCACACACTCGAAGCCGAAGGCCCGGAATCCGACTTCACCTCGGTGATCAAGCCAATGGAGCAGGCCGCCGGCGTGATCGTCGAAGGCCGACCGACCGCAACCGCAGGAGACACCCCGTGACCAATCCGACCGCCGCACAGCTCGTCGCTGAAACCGACTTGACCGGGCAGACCCATGTGATCACCGGGGCCTCGTCTGGTTTGGGCCGCGAATCGGCACGCGCCCTGGCCTCGGCCGGGGCGCACGTCGTGCTGACCGCGCGCAACGCCGACGCGCTCGCGCGGACCCGGGCGGCCATCGAGGCCGAAACACCGGGTGCCCGGTTGTCTTCGGTGCTCCTCGACCTCACGGCACTGGGCAGCATCAGCACCGCTGCAGCCCAGATCGCCGAGGTCGCCCCGACCATCAACGTCCTGATGAACAACGCCGGGGTGATGTTCACGCCGTTCGGCCGCACCGCCGACGGCTTCGAAATGCAGTTCGGCACCAATCATCTCGGCCACTTCGCGCTGACCGAGCTGCTCCGGGCCCAGCTGGCCGAGGGCGCCCGGATCATCAACCTGTCCTCTGAGGGCCATCGGATCGCCGACGTCGATCTGGACGACCCGAACTGGCAGCGCCGCGACTACGACAAGTTCGCCGCCTACGGCGCCGCCAAGACCGCGAACATCCTGCATGCCGTCGAGCTCAACCGACAGCTGGGCGGCCGCGGCATCCGGACGTTCGCGGTGCACCCGGGCGTGGTGGGCACCAACCTGGCTCGGCACATGACCCGCGAGGACTTCGCCGACCTCGGCGCGCGGGCCGCCGGCGCGTCCTTCGAGGTGCTGACCCCCGAGCAGGGTGCGGCCACCCAGGTGTGGGCAGCGATCAGCACCGAGCTCGCCGACACCGCCGGGGTGTATCTGTCCGACTGCGCGGTGCGTACCGATGTCGAGTCCTACGCCGTCGATCCGGAGCGGGCCGAAAGGCTGTGGCAGATATCGGAATCCCTGTGCGGCATCTCGTCGTCATGACCCGAGCTTGAAAGGGCAGGACCCGCAGGCGAAGTGGCTTCCGGGCAGCTACCCGTCGGCGTCTCAGGCTGACGCGTGGTCGGTCACGCGCCGCGCCGTGACATCGGGCAGATGCCGCTGGGCCAGCTCGTAATCGCCGTCGTCGTGCAATACCGTCAGCCCCGCTGCGGCAGCCGTGCCACAGACCATCAGATCGACCACCGACAGGGCCCGCGCCGCGCCGACCCCGGCGAGCCGATGCTGTGCTGATTCGATCCACCGCCAGATCGACTTCGGCACTGCCACCTCGGGGTAGAGACCGGTGAACATCTGGTTCATCTGGTCGATCTCATCGACATTGCGGGCAGACCGGCGGAACTCGGCGCGCTGCGGTTCGCACGATCCGACAGCACCACTGGCGATGACCGGGTCCCACTGCCCGGTGAGCTCTGGATGCCGTTGGAGCCGCCAAACCGCAGAGGAATCGACCAGGAAGTGGATCACTTGCCGACGGCCTTCTCGTCTTCCCGTGCTGCGATCCAACCCTGATGGTCCCAGTTCCGCGCCTGCTCACGGCTACGAGCGAGTGCCTCCACCCGGCGAAAGCGGGCCACGTAATCGCGCATCGCGAGGTTCACCGCCTCCTTCTTGGTGTGCACGCCGGCAAGACGCATGACCTCAGCAAGCGTCTCGTCATCGAGATCGATTTGAGTAACGGTCACGTGCCCTCCAGTATTGGCTATGTACATAGATACTGTATGTCATCAACATCGTGGTGCTCCCGCATTCCGGCGGGGACAGCGGCTACCGATCGAACTACAGCGAGTCGACGAACAATTGGTGGATGCGTCGGTCCCCGGTCACCTCGGGGTGAAACGCCGTGGCGATGACTCGGCCCTGCCGGACCGCCACCGGATGTCCGGCCGCACTCGCCAGCACTTCGACGTCCGGGCCGACCCGCTCCACCCACGGCGCCCGGATGAACACCGCGTGCACCGGTGAATCCAGCCCAACGAAGTCGAGGTCGCCTTCGAAGGAGTCCACCTGGCGGCCGAACGCGTTGCGCCGCACGGTCATGTCGATGGCCGCAAGCGGTTCGGCACGCCGTCCCTCGGCACCGGCATCGAGGATCTCGGTGGCCAGCAGGATCATCCCGGCGCACGAGCCGTAGGCCGGCATGCCGTCGGCCAACCGGGCGCGCAGCGGTTCGAGCAGGTCGAAAACCCGCAGCAGGTGGCTGATCGCGGTCGATTCACCGCCCGGGATCACCAGACCGTCGACGGATTCGAGTTCGCTGGCTCGGCGTACCGTGATCGCGTCGGCGCCGGCCGCGCGCAGCGCCGCGAGATGCTCCCGGGTATCGCCTTGCAGCGCGAGCACCCCGATCCGGGGCGCGCTCACCGACTGGACTCGGGTCGGTCCGCCTCGCGGTAACCGCGTTGGTAGCGGGTCAGGCCTTCCTGCATGACCGCGGCGACCATCTCGCCGTACCGGTTGAAGATCTTGCCCTGGGTGAGCGCTCGGCCGCCGCACGCCGACGGCGAGGACTGGTCGTACAGCAGCCACTCGTCGGCCCGGAACGCCCGCATGAACCACATCGCGTGGTCCAGCGAGGCCACCATCAGGTGCTTGCGCTCCTCGATGTGATTGACCTGCGCCGAACCCAGCAGCGTGAGATCGCTCATGTAGGCCAGCGCGCAGATGTGCAGCACCGGGTCGTCGGGCAGCGGATCCCGGTGCCGGAACCAAACCTGTTGCTGGGACGCCTTACCCGGGGTGCGTTCCAGCCGGTCCCGCGGCACGATCCGCACGTCCCACTCGTCGAACTGGGCGAACCCGGCGTCGTCGAAGGCCCCGCCGGAGCGGAACCCGGGCAGGTCATCGGGCGGCGGGGCCATCGGCACCGCGTCTTGATGCTCGATGCCGGTCTGGTCGGTCTGGAACGACGCCGACATGCTGAAGATCGTCTGTCCGTGCTGGATCGCGCTGACCCGACGGGTGCAGAACGAGCCGCCGTCGCGGATCCGCTCGACGAAGTACACCGACGGCGCGCGCGCGTCACCGGGCCGCAGGAAGTAGCCGTGCAGCGAATGCACGGCGAAGCCCGGGTCGACCGTGCGCACCGCGGAGACCAGCGACTGGCCGGCCACATGCCCACCGAAGGTGCGCTGCAAAAAACCGGAATCGGGGCTGAACACGCCGCCGCGGTAGATGTTCACCTCGAGTTGTTCGAGGTCGAGGATCTCTTCGATTGCCACTTGTCGGGACGGTCCTGCGGGTCTACCAGCCGCGCTCGGCCAGGCGGTGCGGCTGCGCGATGTCCTCGACGTTGATACCGACCATGGGCTCGCCCAGACCGCGCGACACCTTGGCCAGCACGTCGGGGTCGTCGTAGAAGGTGGTGGCCTTCACGATCGCTGCGGCCCGGGCGGCCGGGTCACCGGACTTGAAGATGCCGGAGCCGACGAAGACCCCCTCGGCGCCGAGCTGCATCATCATCGCCGCATCGGCCGGGGTGGCGATACCGCCCGCGGTGAACAGCGTCACCGGCAGCTTGCCGGCCCGGGCCACCTCGGCGACCAGCTCGTAAGGCGCCTGCAATTCCTTTGCCGCAACATACAATTCGTCCGTCGACAGCGAAGACAGTCGACGGATCTCGCCGCCGATCTGACGCATATGGGTGGTGGCGTTGGACACATCACCGGTGCCGGCTTCCCCCTTGGAACGAATCATGGCCGCGCCCTCGGTGATCCGGCGCAGCGCCTCACCAAGGTTGGTTGCACCGCAGACGAACGGCACCGTGAAGCGCCACTTGTCGATGTGGTGGGTGTAGTCGGCCGGGGTGAGTACCTCGGATTCGTCGATGTAGTCGACGCCGAGACTTTGCAGGATCTGCGCCTCGACGAAGTGCCCGATCCGCACCTTGGCCATCACCGGGATGGTGACCGCGGCAATGATGCCCTCGATCATGTCGGGATCGCTCATCCGCGACACCCCGCCCTGGGCCCGGATGTCGGCCGGCACCCGCTCCAGCGCCATCACGGCGACCGCGCCGGCGGCTTCGGCGATCCGGGCCTGCTCGGGGGTGACGACGTCCATGATGACGCCGCCCTTGAGCATCTCGGCCATGCCTCGCTTGACGCGGGCGGTGCCGGTCTGACCGCTGGGGGCCGTCCCATTGTTGCCAGCGGTCTGACCTTCTCGCCTGTCCACGGCTACCTCTCCTTTGGCTGTTCTGGCCACCAGTCTAAGGGGGGCCGACAAATCGGATTCCTCACCGGATGACCTGCGGGGCTGCAACGGGTCCGACAGCGTGGGCTGCACTTTCCAGCAACTCGCCAAGCTGTAACGGGTACACCGTCTCACCCGCGGCCGCCAGGGCCGCGATTTGAGCCGCATCACACCATCGGTGACCGTGAATGTAGCGACGCTCCAATTCGGTGCGGCCGACATCGGTGGGCTCGAATCGGTGGGTGCGCACCACGAAGAAGAACTCCTGGCTGTTGAGCACCGAGCCGTTGAAGTCGATCACCGCATCGCGGCGCCAGATCGGTCCGACCACCTGCTCCGGCGGCACCCGCAGGCCGGTCTCCTCGGCCAGTTCCCGCACCGCGGCCTGGACCAGCGGCTCCCCGTCGAGCAGCTGCCCGCCGACGGTGAACCAGAAACGACCCGCGCTGCCGTCGGTAATCGCCGGGTCGGAGCCGCAGAACAGCAGCACCGCGCCGGTCTCGTCGAGCAAAACCACCCGAGCCGAGGTGCGCACCTCGGGTTCGGCGCCCGAGGGCGCCGCCGTCGACGGCGCGTCGGGGACCCGCTCGGCGATCTCGAAGTAGGTCGGCATCGGCGCATGCCCACCGAGCCGCAGCAACCGAACCAGCGGGCGTTCCCGCAGCGCCAGGGTGTCGCGGACGGCGTCGTTGTGGAAGCGGCGGGCCAACAGCACGCGGGCCTCGGCGTCGGCGAGTTCGGCAACCAGCGCGGCCGGCAGCGTGCTGACCTCGACCACGGCCAATCCGGCCGACAACTCGTTCTCCCGGGTTTCGCGGGCAGCACGCGGCGCCCGTTCGGCCGCACCGGCCAACGCGATCAGGCGTTTGCCCTCGGCACCGTCACCGTAGGCGTCGAGAGCCACCGCGCGCGCCACCACGGCCCGGCGGGCCAGCGCCCCGTCGAGCGCCTGCCAGGACAGGTCGTAGCGGACGTGCAGGCGGTCCAGACGGTTCGCGGTCTGGAATGCCCACATCACGGTCAGGGCGAACGCCAACACCAACACCGCGGCAACGGTGATCAGCACCCAGGTCATCAGCGGCTACCCCGAGGCGCCGCACCGCGCTCGGCGGCACCCGCCACCGTCACCTTGCTGCCGGCGCCGGCCACGGTTTCGTAGACCCGCAAGATCTGCTCGGCCACCACCGACCAGTCGTACCGGCCGACGACCTGGTCGGCGGCATCGAGCAACGCGGCACGCACCGCGTCATCGTCGAGCACCTCGATCAACGCGGCCGCCAGCGCGGCCGAGTCCCCGATCGGGACCAACCGACCGGCCCGGCCGTCGTCCAGCACCCGGCGGAAGGCGTGCAGTTCACTGGCCACCACCGCGGTGCCGGCCGCCATCGCCTCCACCAGCACGATGCCGAAGCTCTCGCCGCCGGTGTGCGGTGCGCAGTACACGTCGGCGCTGCGAAATGCCGAGGCCTTCTCGACGTCGTCGACCTGTCCCAGAAATCGCAGATGAGAAGCCAATTCCCCAGCCGTTTCCCGCAATTCGGCCTCATCGCCGCGACCGACGATCAGGATTTCGACCTCGGGGAAACGGTCCACCAGAGCGGGCAACGCCCCCAGCAGCACCGACATGCCCTTACGGGGTTCGTCGTAGCGGCCGAGGAACAGCACCGACTTGCCGGGCCGCGGGTAGCCGGGTAGCAGTGGCGCCTTCGCGATCGCGGAAACGTCCACCCCGTTGGGGATTTCGACGGCATCGGAGCCCAGCGCCTCCATCTGCCAGCGGCGGGCCAGGTCAGACACCGCGATCCGGCCGATGATCTTCTCGTGGAACGGCCGCAGGATGCCCTGAAAGACGCTGAGCGTCAACGACTTCGTCGTCGAGGTGTGAAAGGTCGCCACGATCGGACCCTCGGCGGCCTGCAGCGCAAGCATGGACAGGCTCGGCGCGTTCGGCTCATGCAGGTGCAGCACGTCGAAATCGCCTTCGGCGAGCCACTTCTTGACCTTGCGGTGGGTGGCGGGGCCGAACCGCAGCCGCGCCACCGAGCCGTTGTACGGGATCGGGACGGCCCTACCGCCGGACACCACGTAGTCGGGCAGCTCGACATCCGGCGAAGCCGGCGCCAGCACGCTGACCTCATGGCCCAGTCCGCGCATCACCTCGGCGAGTTGCAGCACGTGCGATTGCACGCCACCGGGGACGTCGAACGAATACGGGCAGACCATGCCGATGCGCATGTCTACCCCTCGGCCAGCCTCGCGCGGCGCCCCTCGGACAAATCGGCCAGCCACTGCGGCTGCAGCATGTGCCAGTCGGCGGGGTGGGCCGCGATTCCGAGGGCGAAGACGTCGGCCAGGTCCTGGATGATCGCGGTGACGTCACCGGAGCTGGTGTCCACGGCCGGGTAGACATGCACGACGCAGTCGTCGCCGTCGTAGTAGATGTGTGCCGGGTGCAGCGGCGAACCGGTGGCGATGGCCAACTTGGCCGGACCGGACGGCATCCGGGTCGGTTCACCGAAGAAATCTACCTGCACCCCGCTGCGGGTCAGGTCCCGGTCGGCCATCAAGCAGACGAACCGATTCTGCTCCAGACGTTCGGCGAGCACTTCGAACGGTGGGCGCGGCCCACCCGACAACGGCAACACCTCGAAGCCGAGGCTTTCCCGGTACTCCAGGAAACGGCGGTACAGCGATTCTGGTTTGAGTCGCTCCGCGACGGTGGTGAAGGTGCCGTAGGTCTGCGCCAGCCACACCCCGGCCAAATCCCAGTTCCCGCTGTGCGGCAGCGCCAGCACGGCGCCGCGACCGGCGGCCTGCGCGGCGGCGAAGTGCTCGGCACCGATGAACCGTTCGTCCATCCGCCGGGCCACCGCAGCCAGGTCCATCGACGGCAGCCGGAAGGCCTCCCGCCAGTACCGCGCATATGACGACAGCGAGTCACGAATCAGCGCATCGGGGACCTGCTTGGGCGGCACACCCAGCACCCGGGCCAGGTTGCGGCGCAGCTGATCCGGTCCACCACCGCGCGCGGCGTACAACGCGCCGGCCTCGAAGGCGTTGCGCGCGGCGAATTCCGGCAGCGCGCGCACCATCCGCCAACCGGTGGCGTAACCCCAGTCCGAGAGGTGCCCGGCGAACGGCATCTGCACACCGCGGACCTTGGGCAGACCGGGCAGACCGGTGGAGGGCGTGGACAAAATCAGGCCTCGCTCGAGTCAGGGCTGGAATCGGAGTCGTCCGGCGCGGTTTCGGCAGTGGGTGTTCCAGGATTGGGCGCACCGTCTTGGCGCAGTTCCTCGATGGCGCCCTCGGAGGTACGCACCGAATGCAGGCGCTGGGCCAGGGTGATCAGGCTGGCGACCGCCAGTACCCACATCGCCACCACCAGCACCCAGGGCAGCGGGAAGCCGGGTAGATCGGACAGGCCGGCGCCGACCAGCACGATGATCAGTCGCTCGGGCCGTTCGATGAACCCGCCGTCACCGCGCAGCCCGTTGGCCTCGGCGCGCGCCTTGACGTACGAAATCACCTGCGAGGTAACCAAACAGATCATGGTCGCCACGGCCAGTGAGGTGTCCTGCAGACCGAACGCGGCCCACCACAGCAGTCCGCAGAACACCGCACCGTCGCTGATCCGGTCACACGTGGCGTCGAGCACCCCGCCGAATCGGGTGCCGTAGCCGCGTTCTCGGGCCATCGCGCCGTCGAGCATGTCGGCCAGCACGAAGAACCACACCGCCAGCCAGCCCCAGAACAGCTGGCCGATCGGGAACAGCGTCAACGCGGCCAGCACCGACCCGGCGGTGCCGATGATGGTGATGCCGTCCGGGGTGAACCCGGCGCGCAGCGCGGTCCGGGCCACCGGCCTGCTGAGTTTGGTGTAGGCCGCGCGGGTCATCAGGTAGAAATCGCTCACGGTTGGCGGTTCCACTCCGAGGCCAGCAGGACGCGGGTGTCCCGTAGCAGTTGCGGCACCACCTTGGCACCGCCGATCACGGTGATGAAGTTCGCGTCACCGCTCCAGCGCGGAACGATGTGCATGTGCAGGTGCTCGGCCAGCGAACCACCGGCCGAGCGGCCCAGGTTCAGTCCGACGTTGAAGCCGTCCGGGCGCGACACACTCTTCATCACCCGGATCGCCTTCTGCGTGAACGCCATCAACTCGGCGCCCTCGTCGCTGGTGAGGTCCTCGAGTTCGGCGACCCGGCGATACGGCACCACCATCAGGTGGCCGGGGTTGTACGGGTAGAGGTTGAGCACGGCGTAGACCAGTTCACCGCGGGCCACCACCAAGCCGTCCTCGTCGGACATCTGCGGGATGTCGGTGAACGGCTGCTTGCTACCGGCGGAGCTTTTCGGCTCGCCGAGTTCGCCGGCGTCCTGGCCCTTGACCGCGCCGATGATGTAGCTCATCCGGTGCGGCGTCCACAGCCGCTGCAGGTGATCCGGTGCGCCGACGCCGGTGTCCACCAACTCCTCCGGATCCTGGCTCACGACGCGCTCCCCGCCTCGGGTACGTCGAGCAACTCGGCGGTCGGCACCTCGTTGCGGCGCGCCTCGATCCAGCCGCGGATCGCGGCCACCGCGAGATCGCGGGGCACACCGTTGATCTGAGTGCGGTCCCCGAACCGGAAGGAGACGGCGCCTTCTTCCATGTCCCGGTCGCCGGCGAGCAGCATGAACGGCACGCGCATGTTGGTCTGGTTGACGATCTTCTTGGCCATCCGGTCGTCGCTGGAATCCACCTCGGCCCGGATGCCATGCGAACCCAGCTGGGCCACAACGTCGTCCAGGTAGGCCACGTGCGCCTCGGCGACCGGGATGCCGACCACCTGCACCGGAGCCAACCAGGCCGGGAACGCGCCGCCGTAGTGCTCGGTCAGCACGCCGAAGAACCGCTCGATCGACCCGAACAGCGCTCGGTGGATCAGCACCGGCCGCTGCCGGGTGCCGTCGGCCGCGGTGTATTCCAGTTCGAACCGGTCCGGCATGTTGAAGTCCAGCTGGATGGTCGACATCTGCCAGCTGCGGCCCAGCGCGTCCTTGACCTGCACCGAGATCTTCGGTCCGTAGAACGCCGCGCCGCCGGGATCGGGCACCAACTCCAGCCCGGACGCTTCGGCCACCTCGCGCAGCGTCGCGGTGGCTTCGTCCCACACCTCGTCGGCGCCGACGTACTTGTCCGGGTCCTTGGTGGACAACTCGAGGAAGAAGTCGTCGAGCCCGTAGTCGGAGAGCAGGTCGAGCACGAACTGCAGCAGCGAGGCCAACTCGTCGCGCATCTGCTCGCGCGTGGTGTAGATGTGCGCGTCGTCTTGGGTCATGCCGCGCACCCGGGTCAAACCGTGCACCACACCGGACTTCTCGTAGCGGTACACCGAGCCGAATTCGAAGAGCCGCAACGGCAATTCGCGGTAGGACCGGCCGCGGGCCCGGTAGATCAGGTGGTGCATCGGGCAGTTCATCGGCTTGAGGTAGTAGTTCTGCCCGGGCTTGCGCAGCGTGCCGTCGGCGTCGTACTCGGCGTCGATGTGCATCGGCGGGTACATGCCGTCGGCGTACCACTCCAGGTGCCCCGAGGTGACGTAGAGATGTTCCTTGGTGATGTGCGGGGTGTTGACGAACTCGTAGCCGGCCTCTTGGTGCTTACGGCGCGAATAGTCCTCGAGTTCCTTGCGCACGATGCCACCGCGGGGGTGAAACACCGGCAACCCGGAGCCGAGCTCGTCGGGGAAGCTGAACAGGTCCAACTCGACACCCAGCTTGCGGTGATCCCGGCGCTGGGCCTCCTCGATCAGTTCGAGGTGGCGGTCCAGGGCCTCCTGCGACTCCCAGGCGGTGCCGTAGACGCGCTGCAGGCTGGCGTTGTTCTGGTCGCCGCGCCAGTAGGCCGCCGAGGATCGGGTGAGCCGGAACGCCGGGATGTGGCGGGTGGTCGGGATGTGCGGGCCGCGGCACAGGTCACCCCAAACCCGTTCCTGGGTACGGGGATTGAGGTTGTCGTAGGCGGTCAGCTCGTCGCCGCCCACCTCCATCACATCCGGGTCACCGGACTTGTCATCGACCAGTTCGAGCTTGTAGGGCTCGCTCGCCAATTCGGCGCGGGCTTGGTCTTTGGATTCGTAGACCCGCCGGGAGAACAGCTGGCCGTCCTTGATGATCTTGCGCATCCGCTTTTCCAGCGCGGCCAGATCGTCGGGGGTGAACGGCTCGGCGACGTCGAAGTCGTAGTAGAAGCCGTCGGTGATCGGTGGGCCGATGCCCAGTTTGGCTTCCGGGAACATGTCCTGCACCGCCTGCGCCAGCACGTGCGCCGCCGAGTGCCGGATGACGCTGCGGCCGGCCTCGGAGTTGGCCGGCACCGGCGTCACCTCGACGTCGGTGTCGGGTACCCAGCTCAGATCGCGGAGGTTGCCGTCCGCGTCGGCGACGACGACGACGGCGTCCGGTTCGCCCCGGCCAGGCAGTCCGGCTTCGCGCACGGCCGCGCCCGCGGTGGTGCCGGCCGGAACCCGGATCGGGGTTGCCGGGGCGTGGGGTGCGGGCGCGCTCATCGGGGAATCTCCACTCGTCAGTCGGTCTGGCTGGCCGCGACCATGTTATCGGGACGCGCTGGACGACCTGCAGTCATGACCCGATGCCCAGCGGGCTGCGCAACCACGGCCAATCGAGTCCGATCAGGGCGGCGCCCCAGCCGATGGCGCCCAGCAACCACATGGTCGCGACCACCACGGCCGTGGTGAACAGCGCGCCGAGGATCTTGATCCAGAGTCCCTGCAGCCAAAACCAGGACATGAAGGCGTCGTAGCGCTGCCGGACGAAGCCCAGCAGCCGACGGGCCCAGTCGAACTCCGAGGCCAGGATGCCCAGACCGACGAACACGATGGCCCAGCCCGGGCCCGGGTACGGGATGGTGATGATCCCGACGGTCAGCACCAGGATGCCGACCACGCCGACCACACTGCGGTACACCAGGTTGGCGGTGGGACGCTCGCGCAGACCGTCGCGCCAGCGCGCCCAGCGGCGCAGTGCCTTCGACTTCACGGCTGTCCCGGTTTGAGCCGGACGAACAGGGCGTTCGCCTCGGCCAGCAGCGCGTCGCCGTCGTCCGGGTCGGTCAGTCGACCCTCGACGAAGATCTTGCGGCCTTCGTCGCTGCGCAGCCAGGCCTGCACCTGCAGGTCCTTGTTTATCGGGACGATCTTGCGGTAGTCGATGTGCAGATACGCGGTGCGCTGATGCATGCCGCCGGTGAGCACCGCGGCCGAGAAGCCCAGCAGCGAATCGAACAGCAACCCGAGGGTGCCGCCGTGCGCAGCGCCGTTGCGGCCCAGGTAGAAGGTGGTGAAGCGAACCGTGCCGGCCACCCGGTCGTCACCGACCCGGTGCAGGTCGGCCGGCACGCCCAGCACGCTGCCCCGGTTGGGCAGGTCGAACCGGCGCCCGGTCGGCGTGGTCCATTCGTCGCCGTCGTGCGGGGCCAGCAGCGCCGACAGCTTCTCGAGCAGGTCGGCGGCTTCGGTGATCACCTCATCGGGCGCATCCAGCGTGCGGGCGCGGTTCTGCAGGTCCCGCACCCCGGCGATGAACCGGCCGTAGTCCGGACCGCCCTTGGTGGTCGGCTCGGGAATGTTGAAGCCGCCGCCGGAATGCAGTGTCTGCTCGCCCACACCGCACACCGTATATCGTGCGGTTTCGGTGCCGACACGGGCGCTTCAGCACCCCCGGGCGCACCGAAATCACATAGATTGCCCGATGTGGGCGGCAAACCGTCTTTTCGCCGGGCACGGTCGGTGTTCTCGGCCGAGATCGCGGCGATCCGCAAACACGACCCCGAAGTCGACGCCGCCGAGATCGCCGGCTTCACCTTGCCGCTGCTGATCCGGGCCATCGCCGTCGTCGCGGTGGGGGTGGTGCCGCTGCTGGTGGTGCGCAACGGGGCCGCGCAGAACGCCGAGCTGATCCCGGTGCTCGCCTCGTTCGCGTTGGTGCTGATCTGCGCGGCCGTGGTGTCCTGGTTGCTGTCGGTGATCCTGTCCGGTTTCGTGGTGATGATCCTCTACCAAACCCGGCCGTCGGCGTCCTCGAAGCTGGTCATGCGCACCCTGACCAACTCGTTCCTGCGGATCGACGACGTCACCTCGGCCGTGATGCTGCTCGCCCTGCTGGCCGGGTTGGTGTCGCTGGCGTTCGGGCTGCCCACCCGCGCCGGTGACGAAGAGGCGAACTCGGTGCTCGATGATCTGTTGGCCGCTCAGATCGGCGTGTTCGTGGTGGCTCTCGGGTTCATCTTCATCGCCGAATCGATCCGCAGCGCCGCCGATGTGGTCGATGACCAGTCGCTGCTGCTGGCCTGGCCGTGGGCGCTGCTGATCGCGTCGGCGAGTTGGGTGCTGGCCACCGCCGCCGGCCCGTTCGAGGCGACCCGGATGCTGACCATCCTGCTGCACGAATGGCTACCGGCCCAGGTCAACGGGGTGCCAAGCAGCCAGGTGATCGCCGAGTTGGTGCCGCCCGCGGCGCGCTGGTGGGTGGCGTTCGGACCGCTGCCGGTGATCGCCGGGATCTGGGCGTATCAGGCCTGGCGGTTGGACGGGTTCACCCATGTGCGGGCGTTCCTCGAGGACGACGCGAGT
>NZ_JCALDB010000029.1:0-43566 GCF_059812645.1 Mycobacterium sp. NGS45
CTCAACCCTCTCGCTGCATGATTCGTGCATTAGATACACGATCCGGGTCAAGATAGCAGGTGGGGAGGCTACGTGTAAGGTTTGGAGCGGTTGGAGTTGGTTCCATCGGGACAGGTCACGAACGACCGAATCGTGCATTGGATGCAATTCCGCGTGGTCCACGCCGCTGACCGTGTTCGCCACCGACGAGGGCGTCGCGATCCTGCTGACCTACGGTCCGGACCGGGACTGGTTGAAGAACCTGACCGCGGCCGGTGGCGGCCGGATGACACGGCGCGGCCATACCTTCGAGGTGCGCAACCCGCGGGTGGTCAGCAAGGCCGAGGCAGCCGAGCACGTCACCGGTCGGACCAGCCGGGTGTTCGGCCGACTGCCGTTCGAACAGGCCGTGCTGCTGCAGCGCGGCTGATCCGCCGGCTTCCCGTCGCGCTGCGGGGTCAGTGCGCCGACCAGGTCAGCGGGGTGCCGTTGCCGGCCAGCACGGCGGCCGGTTGCACCCGCAGCCGGTGCGGGCGCAGCCGCCAGCCGGCGAACGCGGGCGCGGTGGGCCCGGTCCATTGCGGGATGATCGCCGGCTCATACCCGACCGGCGCCGGCGCGGACTTGAGCTTGTCCCAGACCGCGGCGCGGCCGTCGTCGTCGAGAATCCACTCGACGTTGGCTTCGGCGCTGCAGGTGTCCTGGCTGGGCGCCCAATAGTTCAGCGAGATCTCGGGGTGCGCGGCAATGTGCCGATGTTTCAGCGGCGTGGGCGCGACACCGATCCAGCCCACCAAGTCGGTGCCGTCCCATTCCCAGAGCGGATGCAGCACCCGGCTGCGGGGGCGTCCGGCGTCGTCGACGGTGGCCACTGAGGCCCACACGATCGAATGCGCCATGTCCAGGAAAGCGGGAGCTACTTCGGCGAGTTCGGCCATCCGGTCATTGTGCCGTCGTCGACCGGCGCGGCGAGCGGAAACCGACGACACCTACCCAGCGGCCGGGCTCAGCCGGCGAAATACCGCTGGCCATCCGCCGGGATCCGGCCGAACCCCGCCTTCAGCACCGGTGCCAGCAGCCGAACCGGTAGCCGCAGTGCCGGTTTGGCGGCGATGGCCAGCGTCCAGGTGAAGCTGGTGCCCGGACCGTCGGCTGCGAGTTGGTAGTCCTCGGCGAATTGCCGGAACAGCGGGGCATTGGATTCGTAGACGTAGAACGAGTATCCGCGGCCTTCATCCCAGCGGAAGAAGCGTTCTCGGAGTTTGGGTCCACCGGGGGCAGCCACTTCGCGGGTCGACCCCACTCCGAACGGTCGCGGTGAGGTCCACGTGACCGACTTGACCGTCGGCCCCCAGGCCGCCAACGAATCGTCGGATTGCAGTGAGTCCCAGACCTGCTCGGGTGGTGCGGCGAAGTGTTTCTGATAGCGGAAGACGTGCGGGGCGGTGTCGAAGGTGCCGGCATCGGCCGAATCCAGGGCATACCAACGCGTCATGAGGCACAAGCATGACGACTCGAGGGCGGCCTGACAACGCTCAGAATCAACCCGCCGGAAAGTTGATGCGCCGCGCCTGATTGCGGCTTTCCCGACTACCTCAATTGAATCGGTGCTGCACCCGAAGCCGATCTGCCGTAACGATCACCCCGTGGGTAGCGGTAACCTCCCTAGCACTACGACTGTCCAAAATGACCGAAAACGGGGTGCTTCGTGTCCTTCAAACACCGATTCAAGACTGCTCTGGTGATCGCCGGCGCAGCAGCCGCATCTTTGACCATGCTCGGCACCACCACGGCTTCGGCGTTCTATCCGCAGGGCCACGACCTGATCACCCGCAACGCACTGCCTGCCGATCAGGTCGACCCCGCCGCCCTGCTGCAGATCGAGGGCGATCTGACCGTCGGCGCCGGCGCCGTCGGCAGCGACTTCTTCGCCAACGACTCGTTCCGGCACTTCGACAACGCCAAGAACCCGGTCGAGATCTGTCAGCGCGCCACCGAGGCGTGGGACTTCTTCACACCGATCATCCTCGACGGCGCCCGCGCGGCGGGTCCCGATGGCACCGAGTTGATCGACGGGCACGCTGCCCGTTCGGCGTTCGGCGGCCTGCTGCACTCGGTCCAGGACTTCTACTCGCACACCAACTGGGTGCTCAACAACGTCGAGGCCAACACGCCGGAGGCGCTGGCCCCGGTGTTCCCCACCTGCAACCCGGCTGATCTGCCCGACAACCTGTACTCCGGGTTCTTCTCGCTGGATTACGGCACCGAGGGCTGCCCGCCGGAGGGCCCGCCGGCCGGATTCCCGCAGTGCCATTCGACGCTGTCGATGGACGGCCCGAACACCCCGCAGGGTGGCCAGTTCTTGCCTGCGGGCGTGGGCGTTCCGGGTGTGCCGCTGCTCAACTACTACGACTTGGCGGCACTGCTGGCCACCCGCGCCAGCACCGACACCTACTACCTGGTGCGCGGCATGGTCGTGGACTCGGTGAACAACAACGGTGGCAACGGAGAGTGCGTGGCCAACAACCTGTTCCAGGCCGATCGTCATGAGGCGTGCGGCGGTTCCGTCGGAGATCCGGCGCCGGCCCCGGCCAAGGCCCTGATCGGCGGCTGATTGCCCGTTTCAAAGGTCCCCGGAGCGCCGCTCCGGGGACCTTCGTCTTGAGTCAGTCGTGTTGCTGCGCCGAGTTTTTCGAAAGTGCGGGGTCAGCCCGGGTCAAACGCCGACGGTGCGCAGCGCGGCCGGCAGACTCGGCAGGAAGTGCGTGGTGGCGAAGGTCCGGATGTCGTCGGCGCTGTCCAGCGGTTGCAGACTGGGCAGCAACAGTGCCATCAGCGAGTAGCGCAGGATCGCGTCGGCGAGCCCGGCCACCGTTGGCGCACCGACACGTTCGGCGAATCCGGCCGGGAAGATGACGTGCAGCGCGGCGACTACCCGATCGACCGCCGCCGCGTAATGCTCATGCGCCAACTCCAGTGCGAGCGCCGGGTCGTCGACGATCAACCGGTTCAGCACCCGATGCTCCCGGAACTGCACGATGGCCGCGGTGAAAGCTTCGACATAGAGATTCGCCGGTGCCGCAGCATCTTTGATATGCGCAGCGATCTCCTGGAACAGGCCGAGGTTCTCCCGGTCGATCACGGCCGCCACCAATTGGTCGCGGTTGGCGAAGCGGCGGTAGATCGTGGTGCGGCTGACCTTGGCCCGTTTGGCGACGTCGTCGAGCGCGACCCGGCGGAAGCCGTGCCGCTCAAACTGCACCACCGCGGCGTCCAGAATCGCGGTGGTGACCGGGTCTGACGTCGCTTCGACTATGGCGTCACGCCCTCTCGGGCGTACGCGGTGCGTGCATACTTGTTGTAACGCACTGACATTGGCAGCCGGTCCCACACCCAGTTGACCGGGCGGGACCGCCAGAACGCGGCGAATCGCTGGTAACGCCGTTCCTGTTTGTCGGACCACGGCAGGCCCAGCAGGTCACGCGCACGCGGCGGCAGCCCGCCGGTGGTGAGGAACGCTGCCACCGGATTGAACACCGGCGCAACGAGTTTCCACACCCACGGCTTGACGGCTTTGGGCTTGGGGAAACCCTTGGTGACGTAGCCGACGCCGTAGGCAGCCGACTTGTGCGGGACCACGACGTCGGCCATCATGCCGTCCCAGTATTCGACGAACTCGGCATAGGTGTTGGGCAGGATCTTGTCGCTGACGCCGTAGCGGCGATACCAGGTCTTGCCCTCCTCCCAGATCTGCTCACGCTCGTCGTCGGTGAGCGGTCTGACGAAGGTGTCGGCGAAGTAGATGATCTGCTCGACGAAGGTGGCGTGCGCCCAGAAGTAGGTCTCGGGGTTCAGCGCGTGGTAGCGGGCACCGTCGGGCATCTCACCCTTGATGTCGACGTGGAAGTCACGAACCTGTCGGCCGGCGTTTTCGTCTTCGGAGCCGTACACCGTCCGGAAGATCGGCGGAATGGTGCGCTTGAGTCGCTCGGCGGTGTCGGCGAAGAACACCGAGTGGTCCAGCACGCCCTGGCCCAGCTCGGCCAGCATGTTCTGCAGCACCGCCGGGCGCGGGCCGATCAGGTACATCCGGTTGTCGCCGAACCAGCGCCAGGTCAGTGAATTGCCGTCCAGAGGCGCACCGTCGGTGCGCGCCGGGGTTTCGGCCAGCTCAGTCATGCCTACAGTGTTACAGATTCTGCACTTTGTTCCAAGGCAGTGTGGGCGGGTTCACTGCGTCCCATCTCGTTCACCTAGCGTCCAGGTAGGCGTTTTGCGCTCAGACACCTACGTCAGTTCTGGATGAACGCGGGGGCGGAGGGTTGTTCATGACGTAGTAGTCGCGCCAGGCGGCGATCTTGCCGTCCGCGATCTCGAAGACGCCCATCAGCGGCTGCGTGACACGGATCCCGTCGTAGTCGAACGAGTCAATGCGTTCGGTCATCACCACATCGCCGTTGACCGCCAGATGGATCACTCGCAGCTCGGCCGAAACCATCCGGGCCACCCAGTCGATGACCGCGGGCCGGATCTGATCCAGACCGTGCAGCGTGGTGGTCGGCGCTGCCACCCACACCGCATCGGGAGCGAAGTGCGTCACGATCTGGTCGACATCCAGCGTCGACCAGGCATCCAGTTCGGCACGTACCACCTGCTCGGGCGTCATGGACATCAAGTAGACCGCGGTCGGCTGACCGGCAGGCCGGTTTCGGCCAACTGCGCACGCCATCCACCTAGCGTCCAGGTAGGCGTTTTGGGCTCAGACACCTACGCCAGTTCTAGATGAACGCGGGGGCGATCAGCGGAAGGACTTGAGCCGCAGGCTGTTTGCGACCACCAGCACCGAGGATGCGGCCATGGCAGCACCGGCGATCATCGGGTTGAGCAAGCCCAGCGCAGCCAGCGGGATGGCGGCCACGTTGTAGAAGAACGCCCAGAACAGGTTCTGCTTGATCACCCGCAGCGTGCGCGCCGACAGCCGCAACGCGGTCGGCACGGTGCGCAGATCACCGCGCACCAGCGTGATGTCGCCGGCCTCGATCGCGGCGTCGGTTCCAGTGCCCATCGCCATGCCGATGTCGGCGGTGGCCAACGCCACGGCGTCGTTCACACCGTCGCCGACCATCGCCACCCGCCGCCCCTTGGCCTGCAGCCCGGCGATCACCTCGGCCTTGCCGGTAGGCAGCACCTCGGCGTACACGTCGGCGTCGGCGATGCCCACGTCGGCGGCGACCCGCCGAGCCACACCCTCGGCGTCGCCGGTGAGCAGCACCGGCGTCATACCCAGGGCCTTCAGTTCGACGATCGCCCCGGCGCTGGACGGCTTGACCGCATCGGCCACCCGCAAGGTGCCCCGCACCTGACCGTCCCATTCGACCGCGACCGTGGTGTCCGCGCCGGATACCGCTGCGCGCGTCACCCGCACCCGGACCCCGTCGACCACACCGGATACCCCGACCCCGGGTTCGTTGGCGAAGTCGACGACGTCGACAACCGGTACGCCCCGTTCGCGGGCCGCGGCCACCACGGCGGCCGCGATCGGATGCTCAGAGGCCGCTTCGACCGCAGCGGCCCGGGCCAACACCCGCTCGGAGTCCTCCCCCGGTTCGGCGATCACCTCCGACAGCGTCATCGCGCCGGTGGTCACGGTGCCGGTCTTGTCCAGCACGACGGTGTCGATGCCGCTGACCGTCTCCAGCACCTGCGGGTTCTTGATCAGCACGCCAAGCTGGGCGCCGCGGCCGGTGCCGACCAGGATCGCGGTCGGCGTCGCCAAACCCAGCGCACACGGGCAGGCGATGATCAACACCGCGACCGCGGCCGTGAAGGCAGCGGCCGCCGAACCGCCGAACAGCAGCCAGCCCAGCAGCGTCAGCGTCGCGATCACCAGGACGACCGGGACGAACACCGACGAGATCCGGTCGGCCAGCCGTTGCACCGCGGCCTTGCCGTTCTGCGCATCGGCCACCATCCGGCCCATCCGGGCCAGCTGGGTGTCCGCGCCGACGCGAGTGGCCCGCACCACCACCCGGCCGTAGGTGTTGACCGCGCCGCCGAGTACCTCAGCACCGGGCCCGACGTCGACGGGCACGGACTCACCGGTCATCGCGGCGAGGTCCAACGCCGATTCACCGGAGACCACCACACCGTCGGTGGCGATCCGCTCACCGGGCCGGATCACGATCTGCTCGCCCACCGCGACCTCGCCGACCGGAACCCGGACCTCAGCGCCGTCGCGCAGCACGACGGCGTCCTTGGCGCCCAGGGACAGCAACTCGCGCAGCGCTGCCCCGGCCGAACGCTTGGCCCGGGCCTCGGCCAGCCGGCCGAACAGCAGGAACACCGTCACCGCGGCGGCCACTTCGAAGTACAGATGCTCATGGAAGTGCGGTTCGCCGACGGCTCGCAGCACCAGGTACGTCGACCACAAGAAGGCGGCCACCGTCCCCAGCGAGACCAGGGTGTCCATCGTCGACGAGAAACGTCGTGCCGAGCGCAGCGCGGCGCGGTGGAACGGGTAGCCGCCCCACACCACGATGGGCGCGGTCAACGCCAGCATCAGCCACTGCCAGCCGGTGAACTGCCAGGCCGGGACCATCGAGATCACCACCACCGGCAGCGCCAGCAGCGCCGATCCGATCAGCCGCGGCCGCAATCCGGCGCCGGAATCGTCGTGCACATGCTCGGCCGGGTCGGCATCGGGCTCGATCACCGCGGCCCGATAACCGGCCGACTCCACCACGCCGACCAGATCGGCGGCCGACACTTCGGGTCCGTGCTCGACATGCGCACGTTCGACCGCGAAGTTCACCGTCGCGGTCACCCCGTCGAGGCCGTTGAGGTCGCGTTCGATCCGGTTCGCACACCCCACGCAACTCATGCCGTCGAGGCGCAGATCGGTCACCGAGGTAGTTTGCATACCTCCAATATACCCCTAGGGGGTATAAACCGCGAGGCTTTCGATCTGCCGGCGGCCCCGTCGCCAGCGGGCCCCGGCCAGCACCACCAGCACACCGGCGACTGTCGCCAGCAGCAGCGCCAACAACAACAGCGGCGGATAGTGCGCGATCGACGTGGTCGACGGCTCCCCCTCGGCGACGGGAGCGACCTCGACCAGCGTCCGTGCCGCGAGCCAGCTGTACACCGCGCCGGCCGTGGCCAGCACGGCCAGCACCAGCTGCACCACGACCACCACACCCGCCGGCTTGGCCATCATGTCCGGGGCTACCGGCTCGCCGGAGCGGGAAATCACCCGCGCTCCTCGAGCAACGCGGTCAGCGCCGTCCGCAGGCCGCGGTGATTGCGGGCCCAGGCCTGGGTGGTCCGGCCGTCGGCCAACTTGATCCCGATCCCGGTCCGGCCGCGCGGCACGCCGGTCAACTCACCCAGCGCGCGCGCCGATTGCCACTTGAGCACCTCGGCTTCGGAGGTGCCGGGCTGCGGGGTGGCTTCGGCCTTGGCCTGCGCCTCGACTTCGGCCGGGTCGATACCGGCCTGCCGCATGGCGCGGTTGGCCAGCGCATTGCGGGCCGGACTGGGACTCTTCCAGGGCCGCGCCGCGGAGTCCGGGGGTTCCGGGTAGATCCGGACGATCTCGTCGACCCCGATCACCTGGGTGCCTTCGCGCAGCGTGGTCGGCGTGAGTTCCACCGAGGTGTGGATGCGCGCGGCCGCGACCTGCATCCACACGAACAACGTCACGAGCACCAGGAATGCCACCGGCACCGCCCACTGCACGCCGGCGCCACTCCAGACCTGGATGCCGAGCATGATCAACGCCGAGATCGGCCCGGACAGCACCCACAGCCAGGACGCCCCGGATTCGTAGAACAGCCGCTCGGGCTGGGGTTCAGTCATTGAATTGCTCCAAACTGGGCAGGCCGAACCACTCCGCAGCAGCCGGCCGGCTCAACAACACGGCACCGACGATGATCGGCAGCAGCGCCAGCACACACAACACATGGGTTCCGATGAACACCGCGGCCGCCGCCACCAAGAACACCAGGACCACCGACAAAACCATGGTGGACCGCCGGAACCGCGGGTCCCCGTTGCGCATCCGGCCGGACAGATACGCCAGCCCGAGTGCGGCCAGCGCGCACAGCACGCCGACCCCGCGGTGCATGCCCAACGCCTGGTGCAGCGCGGCATCGGAGATCGAGCTGGCCGCCACCTCGCGGACCGCGGCGAAACTCAGCGTGGCCGCCAGCAGTCCGCCGAGCAGCAACAGCACGGCACCGACCAACAGCAGCCAGAAGGCGAGGTCGACGACGCGCGGACGCGGCTGGGCGGTCATGATCGGGCCAGCCTAACCCGCACGCTCACCGAGTGAAGTAGACGTGGGCGTCTTTGCGGTGCAGCAGGAAGATCCCGCCGGCGATCAACACCACGCCCAGGATGCCGGTCAGCGCGTAGACCACCGCAGCGGCCGGTTCCCGCTGCCCGGCGAACAGGCTGATCAGGGTCGAGACGATGGACGCCAGCCCGCCGGCGGTCAGGCCGGTGCGGGCGAGTTGGTAGCCACCGCGCAGCAGCATCAAGAAGGTCAGCACCACCGCCGCCAGCACCAACAGGAAGAACACCCCGATCACCTTGATGACCGGGGGCACCGCTGGTGCAGCGACCACGTCGACGATGGACCCGACCGTGAGCAGCACCAGCGCCGTGAGCCACAGGCCGAAACCGGTGCCGACGTCTTCGGGGCGCGTCCCGGGTTCCGCCGGCGGCTGGGTCCCCGACGACTGCGGTCCAGACGGCGGCTGCGGTCCAGGCGGCGGCGCGCTCACGCCAGCCAGCCGGCGGCCTCGGCCGCCCAGTAGGTCAACACGATGTCCGCGCCGGCCCGCCGGATCGAGGTCAGCGACTCGAGCGCAGCCGCCGGCCCGTCGATCCAGCCGTTGGCCGCGGCGGCGCTGATCATCGCGTACTCCCCGGAGACCTGATAGGCCGCCACCGGAACCGGTGAGATCTCGGCGGCAGCGGCCACCACGTCCAGGTAGGCCATCGCCGGTTTGACCATCACCAGGTCGGCCCCCTCGGCGATGTCGAGTTCGAGTTCGCGGCGAGCTTCCCGGGCGTTGCCGGCGTCCTGCTGATAGCTGCGCCGGTCACCGGACAGGCTGGAGGCCACGGCTTCTCGGAACGGCCCGTAGAACGCCGAGGCGAACTTCGCGGCGTAGGCCAGGATCACCACGTCGGTGAAACCGGCGGCGTCCAGGCCATCCCGGATGGCGGCCACCTGACCGTCCATCATGCCGCTCGGGCCCACCACGTGCGCGCCCGATTCCGCTTGGGCCACAGCAAGTTTCACGTACTGCTCGTTGGTGGCGTCGTTGTCCACCCGACCGCGGGAGTCCAGCACGCCGCAATGCCCATGGTCGGTGAACTCGTCCAGACAGGTGTCGGCCATCAAGACGGTGGCGTCACCGAGGTCCTTGTTCAGGTCCCGCAGCGCGACGTTGAGGATGCCGTCGGGGTGGGTGCCGATCGAGCCCGCGGCGTCCTTGTCCTCGTCGCGCGGCACGCCGAACAGCATCAGCCCACCGACACCGGCGGCCACCGCCTCGGCAGCCGCCCGACGCAGCGAATCGCGGGTGTGCTGCACCACGCCGGGCATCGAAGCGATCGGCCGGGGCTCGTCGATGCCGTCGGCGACGAACATCGGCAGCACCAAATGCCTTGGCTGCAACGAGGTTTCCGCGACCAGTCGACGCATCGCCGGGGTGCTGCGCAGCCGACGCGGACGCTGCCTGGGAAATGCCACGAGCGAGCGCCTCCTTCTCCGCGAGCTGCTACCTGCGACGGCTCTTCTTGCGCGGCGGCGGCAACGCGCCCTCGGCGCGCAACCGCGCAGCGTGCTCGGCCAGCGCCTCGACCAACGGCCCGATCGCGGCGGTCTCCGGCTGCACGTCGACCCGCAGACCGAACTCCGCGGCGGTCTCGGCCGTCTTGGGTCCGATGCAGGCCACGATGGTGCGCGCGTGCGGCTTGCCGGCGATGCCGACCAGGTTGCGCACCGTCGAGCTGGACGTGAAGCACACGGCATCGAAACCGCCGGTCTTGATCATCTCGCGGGTGTGCGCCGGCGGCGGTGCGGCCCGCACGGTGCGGTACGCGGTGACGTCCTCGATCTCCCAGCCGCGTTCGCGCAGCCCCTCGGCCAGCGTCTCGGTGGCGATGTCGGCGCGCGGCAGCAGCACCCGGTTCACCGGGTCGAACACGTCGTCGTATGGCGGGAAGTCGGCCAGCAGGCCCAGCGAGGACTGCTCACCGGAGGGCACCAGCTCGGGGCTGATCCCGAAGGCCCGCACCCGATCCGCGGTGGCCTCACCGACACAGGCGATCTTTACGCCGGAGAACGCGCGGGCGTCCAGACCGAATTCGCCGAACTTCTCCCACACCGCGCGCACGGCGTTGGTCGAGGTGAACACCACCCACTGGTAGCGCCCGTCGACCAAACCCTTGACCGCGCGCTCCATCTGGGTTGGGCTGCGCGGCGGCTCGACGGCGATGGTCGGCACCTCGATCGGCAGTGCGCCATGGGTGACCAGCCGATCGCTCATCTCGCCGGCCTGGTCCTTGGTGCGCGGCACCAGCACGGTCCAGCCGTACAGGGCGCGGCTCTCCCACCAGTTCAGCTTGGCGCGGTGCGTCACGGTGCGCCCGATGGTGACCACCAGCGGCCCGGTCAACGGACCGGCCGGGTCGGTGCCGCCGATGGCGGCCCGATCGGTCAGCGCCACCAGCGTGGTCTCGACGCTGCGCTGCGCGCAGGTGGTGCCCTGCGCGGTGACCACGCACGGCGTCGAGTCGACCAAGCCGTGCTCGATCAGAGTGCGCGCCGAATCCGCCAGATGCTGCGGGGTGGCGTGCAGGATCAGTGGGCCGGGGGCGGCGGCCAGCGCCGCCCAGTCGACGTCGCCGCGCACGTCGGCCACGGTGTGCGACGAGCCCAGCGGCAGCCCGGCGTAGGTGGGGACGGCGGTCGAGGCCGGCAGGCCCGGGAGGATCTCGAAGACCAGACCGGCCTTGGCGACCGCGTTGACCTCGGCGAGCACCGAGTCCACCGACAGCGGATCGCCGGCCACCAACCGCACCACGTCGGTGCCCAGCTTGGCTTCGGCGATCAGGTTCTTGGCCACCTCGGCCGGGTCACCCAACGCCGGACGGACGTCGGGACCCATCTCGACCACCGGAGCGGCGGTCTTGTCAGCGTCGTCCTTGCTGCCCGGCTCGGG
The DNA here is from genome assembly GCF_059812645.1 of Mycobacterium sp. NGS45. Lineage (NCBI taxonomy): Bacteria > Bacillati > Actinomycetota > Actinomycetes > Mycobacteriales > Mycobacteriaceae > Mycobacterium > Mycobacterium sp. NGS45. The sequence goes on from NZ_JCALDB010000029.1 coordinate 11,217, forward strand.
TGCCGGCGCGGGCCCGGAGGCCGGCGGCAGGTCCGTGCCGATCAAGGTCAGCACCGCTTCGGGGACGTCGGGGTCGACCAACGCCAGTGCGGCATTGGCCAGCACCGCGCGCGCCCGCGTCGTCAACAAACCCGGGTCGCCGGGACCCGAGCCGACGAACATGATGCGCCCCGGCTTTGGCTTACGCCCTCGAGTCATCGTTAACTCCTGCCCTCTGCACCTTGGTGACCCAGCAGTTCGCGCGCACCCAGCTCGAAGAGCTCCGCGGACACCGAGAGCCCCAGCTCTCGAGCCCGATCGGGAGTCCCGATACCGGACGCGCGGATCACGTCGGATCCGTCCACCGCCGCCACGCATGCGCGCAACGACAGTTCGTCGAAGACGTTGCCGTCCTCATCGATCGACTCGACCACTTCCGCGATCGCACCGACCGGTGCGGAACAACCCGCCTCCAGTTCGGCGAGCAGGGTGCGCTCCGCGGTGACCGCGGCCCGGGTGTCGGCGTCGTCGATCGTCGCCAACAGTTCGGCCAGGCCGGTATCCCCGGCACGGCACTCGACCGCCAGTGCGCCCTGCGCCGGTGCCGGCAACATCTGTACCGGCTCCAACGTCTCCGTCACCACGTCGAGGCGTCCGATCCGAGCCAGGCCCGCTCGGGCTACCACGACGGCGTCGAGTTCGCCGCTGCTTACCCTGTTCAACCTGCTGTCTAGGTTGCCTCGTAGGGGGCGGATTTCCAAACCGAGACCCAGTGCTCTAAGCTGTGCCACCCTGCGCACGGCCGACGTGCCGATGGTCGAGCCGGCCGGCAACTCCCCGAGCACCATGCCGTCGCGCGCCACCAGCGCATCTCGGGCATCCACCCGGGTCGGTGTGGCGGCCAGATGGAAGCGCGGATCCGGCGCGGTGGGCAGGTCCTTGAACGAGTGCACGGCGACGTCGGCGCGGCCGTCCACCAGGGCGTCGCGGATCGCGGTGGTGAACACCCCGATGCCGATCTCGGCGATCGGGGCGCTGGATCGATCGCCGGGCGTGGCGATGATGACCAGATCGGCGGAGTAGCCCTGGGCGCGCAAAGCGTCGCGGATGGTTCCGGCCTGTGTGGTGGCCAACAGGCTGCCGCGGGTCGCGATCCGGATGGTCTCGGGAATCGAAGTCAGGGGCAAGAAGTTACTCAGGCTGTTCAGTCGAGGCGTCGAAATCGCCAGCCACCAAAGGCAATTCGCCTGCCGTGGCCACCGCGTCGACTGCCGTGGGATCAAGTTCGAAGAGTTCGCGCAACGCCTCGGCGTAGCTGTCGCCACCCGGGGCGCTGGCCAGCTGCTTGACCCGCACCGTGGGGGCATGCAGCAGTTTGTCGACCACCCGCCGCACGGTCCGCGCGACTTCTTCGCGCTGACCGAGTTCGAGGTCGGGCAGTCGGTTGTCCAGGCGCAACAACTCCGATTCGACGACGTCGGCGGCGCGTTGCCGCAGCGCGGTGACGGTCGGGGTCACCTCGGCCATCCGCTGGCCGGCCAGATAGGTGGCCACCTCGGTGGCGACGATGGTGCGGGCCGCGTCGGCGTCACCGGAGGCCGCGCGCGCCGAGGGCTCGCGCTGGATCCGGTCCATGTCGACGACGTAGACGCCGGGCAAGCCGGCGACCGCGACGTCCACGTCCCGGGGCATGCCCAGATCACAGATCACCAGCGGCCGCGCCCCGGCATCGACCACGGCGCGCTGCGCGAGCACGGTGTGCACGTCGGCCAGCGACACCACCGGACGTACCGCACCGGTGCTGCTGACCACGACGTCGGCGTGGACCAGGGCCTCAGCCACGTCATCGAGATCCCAGGCGGTCGCCTCCACGCCCTGCGCGCGCAGGTTCTCGGCAAGCCGCCGCGCACGCGGCAGCGAGCGGTTGACCACCTGCACCGAGGAGATCCCGGCGCGCACCAGATGCGCCCCGGACAGCGCGCCCATCGAGCCGGCACCGACCAGCGCGGCGTTGCGGCCGGCCAGTCCGGCGAGATTCTTGGCGGCCATGTCCAACGCCACCGACACCACCGAGGCGCCGGCCGCGTCGATGCCGGTCTCGGAGTGCACCCGCTTCCCGACCGACAGCGCACGCTGGGACAACTCGTGCAGGGTGCGCCCCACGGTGCAGTTGGCTTCGGCCGCGGCGTAGGCGCGGCGCACCTGCCCGAGCACCTGCTGTTCGCCGATCACCGCCGAATCCAGGCCCGAGGCCACCGAGAACAGGTGCTCGACGGCGGCCTCGGCGTAGCGCACGTAGGCGTATCTGGTCAGGTCGCCCATCGGCATGCCGGAATGTTCGGCCAGCACCTGCCCGATCACCGACAGACCGCCGTGGAAGGCTTCGACCACCGCGTAGACCTCGACCCGGTTGCAGGTCGAGAGCACCATTGCCTCGGTGACCAGCGGCGACTGCATCAGCTGGTCGATGATCTTGGCCTGCTCGGCCTCATCGGTGGAGAGCTGTTCGAGTACGGAGACGGGCGCACTACGGTGCGAAACCCCAAAGAGCAGAACACTCACGGCGCCGAACCTCTGGCCATCGCCCAGCCCGCTCCCTTGCGTCCGACAAATGACGAAAACTGGCTACAACCGTAGTCGCCTACCATTGTGCCCACCAAATCCTCGAACCGGGTCACGGTTCGCTCCGAGCGGCCAGATCGGCCCGTAATTGCGGCTCATCGACGTCCCAATAGCTGTGCTCGACACCGTCGAGCAGCACCACCGGCAGCCGATCACCGAACTCGGCGCGCAGCGCGGAATCCCCGGCGGCCGCGGCCGCATCGACGTCGGTGCTGGACAGCTCGAAATTCAGTTCGGCGGCCAACTGCTCGAGCCGACCGAAGACCCGCTCGCAGACCGCGCATCCCGCCCGCGTCAACAACTGCACTCGTGCCCGGCTCATCTGCACGATTCTGACATTTAGTTAGGGTTGACGGGCAATCCAGTGCAGGCGTGCTGAAAGGGGGCCCGATGGGCGAGAACGGGTCGGCACCCGAACCCGCGGCCGCGGCGGCCCGCCCGCCCGGCGAGGCCAGCGCCGCACGTGCGCTCGAGGATCTGGCCGGCGCGACGGCACCGCCGTCGCCACCGGCGGACCTGACCGCGGCGGCGTTCTTCGACGTGGACAACACGCTGGTGCACGGCTCGTCGCTGGTGCATTTCGCACGCGGCCTGGCAGCCCGGGAGTACTTCACCTACCGCGACATCCTGGGCGTGATCATCGCGCAGGCGAAGTTCCAGCTGACCGGCCGGGAGAACAGCGACGACGTCGCCGAGGGCAAACGCAAGGCGCTGTCGTTCATCGAGGGCCGCTCGGTGGCCGAGTTGGAGACGCTCGGCGAAGAGATCTACGACGAGATCATCGCCGACAAGATCTGGCCCGGCACCCTGGATCTGGCCCGCATGCACCTCGACGCCGGCCAGCAGGTGTGGCTGGTCACCGCCACGCCGTACGAGCTGGCCGCCACCATCGCGCGCAAGCTCGGGTTGACCGGCGCGCTGGGCACGGTCGCCGAATCGGTCGACGGCGTGTTCACCGGACGGCTGGTCGGCGAGATTCTGCACGGCCCGGGCAAGGCGCACGCGGTGCGTGCCCTGGCCATTCGTGAAGGGCTGAATCTGCGCCGCTGCACGGCCTATTCGGACAGCTTCAACGACGTGCCGATGCTCACCCTGGTCGGCACCGCGGTCGCCATCAACCCGGACGCCGACCTGCGCGACGTCGCCCGCAAGCGGGGCTGGGAGATCCGCGACTTCCGCACCGCACGCAAGGCCGCCCGGATCGGGGTGCCCTCGGCGCTGGCGCTCGGGGCGGCCGGCGGCGCGCTGGCGGCCATCGCTTCGCGGCGGCGCTGATAGGCTGCGGCGCGGGGCGCAGGCGCCCCATCCGCCTGTCACCTCGAGGATGCACCACCAGCCATGGCCATTGCTGAAGAGATCATCGGTACGCACTACCACTACCCGGACAAGTTCGTGGTGGGCCGGGAGAAGGTGCGCGAGTACGCCGAGGCGGTGTTCGACGGACATCCCGCGCACCACCACGAGGACGCCGCAGCCGAGCTGGGTCACGATGCGATCATCGCGCCGTTGACCTTCGCCGCGGTGGCCGGTCGGCGGGTGCAGATGGAGATGTTCAAACGGTTCGACGTCGGGATCAACATCGCCCGCGTCATTCACCGCGACCAGAAGTTCAAGTTCCACCGCCCGGTGAAAGACGGCGACGAGCTCTATTTCGACTCCTACCTGGACTCGGTGACCGAATCGCACGGCGCCGTGATCGTCGAGTTGCGCGCCGAAGTCACCGACGGCGCCGGCCAGCCCGTACTCACCAGCGTGGTCACCATGCTCGGTGAGGCAGCCAGCGACTCGGAGGCCGACGAGCAGGTGGCTGCGATCGCAGCCCGACTCGGGATGTAGTTCGGGCTCAGCCGAAGAACATGTTCCTCCGGCTGGCCAGCATCTGATACAGCGTGTGCTGGATGGTTTCGCGCACGTGGTCGGTGAGCTCGAAGGTGACCATCGGGTCGTCGGCGGCACCGTCGTCGTACTCGGCGGTGGGAATCGGAGTGCCGAACGTGATGTGCCACTTCGACGGCAGCGGGACCAATCCGAGCGGGCCGGCCAGCGGGAACAGCGGCGTGACCGGGAAGTACGGCAGCCCCAGCAGTCGGGCCAGCAGCTTGAGGTCAGCAATCATCGGGTAGATCTCCTCGGACCCGACGATCGAGCACGGGATGATCGGCGCCTTACTGCGCAGCGCGGCCGCGACGAACCCTCCACGGCCGAACCGCTGCAACTTGTACCGGTCCTCGAACTTCTTGCCCAGCCCCTTGTAGCCCTCCGGGAAGACTGCGGTCAGCTCGCCGTTGCTGAGCAACCGGTGGGCGTCGGCGGTGCAGGCCATGGTGTGGCCGGCCTTGCGCGCGGCGTGTCCGAGCACCGGCATGTCGAACACCATGTCGGCAGCCAGCGCGCGCAGATCCCGGTTGGTCGGGTGGTGGTCGTGCACGGCCACCGACAGCATCAGCGCGTCCATCGGCAGCACACCGGCGTGGTTGGCCACCACCAGACCGGCGCCGTCGGTGGGCAGGTTCTCGATGCCGGAGACCTCGACCCGGAACCAGGACCGGAACAGTGTCCTCAGCAAAGGCAGGAAGACCGCTTCGTTGAGGTGTGGATCGAACCCGAAGTCGTCGACGGTGTAATCGCCGGTGAGTCGTCTGCGGGCAAACTCGGCGATCCCGGAGATCCGCTCGGCGAGTTCGTTGGGCGGCTCGGCGTGCGCACCGCCGACGCCGCGGTGCGCGTCGATCTCGCTGACGACGGCGGCTACCTGCTCGGCGGTGTCATGCGCGGACGACTCGGTGTACAGGGAGGGGTGCCGGCGCGCGGCGTCAGCTCGCTGACCAGACCGTCGCGCATTCGCTACACGGGCTGAATTACCGTGTAGCGGAATGACTTTCGCCTTCGATTCACCCGCCACGTTTACTACCTTCTCCCCCTTGGAACTCTTGCGAGACTAACTTCCGCACCGCTGCGCGACCGCCGTCGCCCGACTCTCCACCGAGCGTACCCACCGCGGATCGACTATTGGAGTCAAACCACGGCCACGCACGTAGTCGTCGAACGCCTCAAGCGTGGTCCACTTCGGCTGATAGCCCAACTCGGTGCGCATCCGAGTGGTGTCCATCACCCGGCCGTAGACCATGTAGGCGACCTGGTCGCGATTGACCGCCCCGCCGCCGGTCGCCTTCAGCAGCGAATCCACCAGCCGCACTCCCACCGACGGCAGCGGCAGCGCCAGTCGACCCGACCGGCGGACCGCCTGGGACATCATGATGATGCCGTCGGCGCCGACGTTGAAGGTGCCGGGCTTGCCCACCATGGTGGCGTGTTCCAGGGCACCGAGCGCGTCCTGCTCGTGCAGCAGCTGCAGTCGGGCGTCCCTGCCGAACGTGGTGGGCACCAGCGGCCCGGCCAGATACCGGGACAGTTGGGTGTCCATGGCCGGGCCGATCATGTTGGCCAACCGCAGGATTGTCACGCTGATGTCCGGCCGGCGCCGACCGAGTCCGCGGGCATAGCCCTCGATGTCGATGCTGTCCCGGGCGAAGCTCTCTCCGGGCGGCCGGCGCGCGCTGGTCTCCTCGGTGAACATCACCGGATCGAACGCGCTCGAGCCGTACACCTCGGAGGTGGACTTGAGGATCACCCGACGCACCATGGGCGCCTTCTGGCAGGCGGCGAACAACTGCATCGCGCCCATCACGTTGAGTTCCTTCAACGTGGCCCGGCCGCCACTGCGCGGCGCGTAGGACGCGGCCGCGGCATGCACCACGGTGTCCACGTCGCCGTTGCGGATCACCTTGGCGATGAAGGGGTTACGGATGTCGGCGCGCACGAATTCGGCGCGCCCCATCCGACGCTGCAGATCCTTGCTGGGTGTGACCGCATCCACCGCGATCACGCGTTCGATATCCGGATTGGCCGCCAGCCGGGCCGTCAGGTATCCACCGAGGAACCGACAGGCACCGGTGACGAGAACGACCTTCGGGGTGGCGGGAGCTGCACCGTCGCTTCCCGAGTCCATCGGCTCAGGCTACCGTCGGATGCCCGCGTAGGCATGTCGACGCGAACGCACGGGTGCGCCTACGGCTACTTACCGAGTTTTCTGCGCTGCACCCGGGTGCGCCGAAGCAGCTTGCGATGCTTCTTCTTCGACATGCGCTTGCGCCGCTTCTTGATGACTGAACCCATGTACTCCGCTGCCTACCTACCGATGCGCTGCCCGGACTCAGCTGGTGAATACACCGCGGGTCCGGGGAGACCGTTGACACGACTTAACCCGGCCACCTTACCGAAATGGCCCGGCAAACCGAAAACCGGTGGGGCCATCTCGGCTCGGTACAGCCGCGCACCCCTGCGGTGCGCGGCGCTGCCGTTCGTGCGCCGTCAGCCAGCGTCGAAGTAGGACGTTTCCAACAGATCGTGCACGGCCTTGGCGTGCACCCGGAAGGAACGACCGACGCGGACGGCCGGAAGTTCACCGTTGTGCACCAGCCGGTACACCGTCATCTTCGAAACCCGCATCAGGCTGGCGACTTCGGCCACGGTCAAAAACTGCGTCCGAGCGACGGGTCCGCCGTCGGCGCCTCCACTGTCTTTCTTGTTTCCGGCGGAATCCCGCGCCGATGGCCCGTTCATAGACGTCATCGCAACCCAATCAATCAGGCACGGCCAGTTCCAGCGGCTTCCCCTCCGCTGGCGCGAACACGTGCTTACAAGGTAGGAGAATAGCGGGGCGGGTGTGGTTGCTGCGACGGGTGTGGGGTTTTCGATCGGAAAATTCTGAAACCCCGGCGAACTACTCCGATGTTATTCCGAGCTGCTCTGAGCGCATCCGGGCGGCATTCACCGCTTCGGCCACGGCCGCCCGCAAACCTCCACGTTCGAGTTCGCGCAGGCCGGCCGCGGTGGTCCCGCCCGGCGACGTCACGGTCGCCCGGAGCTGCGCTGGTGTGGTGTCCACGCCGAGACCGCGAGCGCCGTCGGCGGCCGCGCGGCGGCTCTCGTCGATGGTCTCCAGCAACATCGCCGCCGAGCCGGCCATGGTCTGCACGGTGAGGTCGGTGGCGACGGTCCGGGACAGGCCGGCGGCCACGCCGGCGTCGATCAGAGCCTCGACCATCAAGAAGAAGTACGCCGGGCCGGAACCGGACAGCCCGGTCACTGCGTCGAGCTGACTCTCGGTGACCGTGATGGTCGCGCCGACGCTGTCCAGCAGTCCCGCCACATCCTTGAGTTGCTCGGGACTCACGAAGCGACCCGGTGCCAACGCACTGACGCCGGCGCCGACCAGAGACGGCGCGTTGGGCATCACCCGCACCACCGGAGACCCAGCCGGCAGCTTGTTCTCGTAGAAGGCCGACGAGACGCCCGCGGCGATGCTGACGAAGACCTGCTCGGCGCTGTCGGATTCGGCCTGCGCGGCCGCTTCGGCGATGTCGCCGATGACGAGTTCGACGTCGCCGGGCTTGACCGCCACGATCACGAAGTTGGCGTGCTCGGCCGCATCGGCGACCGGGGCGATCTGCACGGCGTACTTGTCAGCCAGATACTTGGCTCGTTCGGGCATGCGTTCGGCGACCACCAGGTCTTTGACGTGGCGGCCCGAGCGCAGAAGTCCGGACAGCAGAGCCTCGCCCATGCTGCCGCCACCGATGATCGCGATTCTGGCCATGCGGGAACACTAGCGGCCGACCGCCGGGACCGAAGAACGCGGCGCGCCTCGGCGGTGTGGGTTGGCTGGCCGGCGCGCCTCGGGGGTTGCGGGTTGGCTGGCCGGCGCGCCGCGTCGTTCTGGCAGACGGCGGTGAGTGGAGCCGCGGCGGTCTCGGCTCGGGCGGTCTGGCAGACCTTCTGCGCACGGGTTCTGCAGGTCAGGCCCGCCGAGTGAGGAATCACGCAGGTCGTGCTGTCCCGAGTGAGGAACCACGTAGATCGACGGCCCCGAGTGAGAAACCACGTACAGTTTCGCCGTCCAGTGAGGAACCAGGTAGGTCGATAGCGCCGAGTGAGGAACCACGCACAGGTCTACTCGCACTTCTTGTACGTAGCTCCTCACTCGACACCCCTGGCGTACATGAGTCCTCACTCGACAGGGAAGACCTGCAGGATTCCTCACTCGGCAGAAACCCACCTACGGCATTCCTCACTCGACGCGAACGCCACCAACATCCGCCCACGGCCCGCAGCACTGCCTGCCATCCACACCCGCGGGTTCGCCCGATCGGCTCCGCCACGCCCGACGCGGGAGCATCATGGCCGCATGCGTTGGTCGGACTCGCTGACGGCGTTCACCGAACGGCTCGCGAACTCGGGACTGGAGCCAACTTCGCTCACCCCGATCGCGTTGGCGCGGGTGGCCGCCGACTGGTATCGCCGAGAACGCGTCGACGGGGTGCTGCCGTTCGACGACTACGGCGACATGCTGCTGCTGCAATGGGGCCGACGAGCTCTCCGCAGCCCGGCACCGGCCCTGTTCACCTTCCAGGTCGCCCGGCAGTTCATCGTTCCGCGCCGCGACCGCAGCACCATCTGGCGGCTGTCGACCACGCTGCACTTCGCGGCAGCGCCGACGCTGACCTGCGATCACGTCTGCTGCGCCAGCCCGGATGAGATCGACGAGGCGATGGCCTTCGTGCTGGCCGCACCGGAGTTGGCCGATGTGCGTGAGCTGCCGGCCGACCGGGTCGACGTCGGCTTGGGCCCGGCCGCCTGACCACAGGCCAAGCAGCCTGACCACGCGGCACGGGCCTAGTTGACCGGCACCAGCGCAAGTTGGCGGGTCTGCACCACGATCCGGCCGGCGGAGTCCAGCACGGTGTGGTCTTCGTCGAACCAGTCCTGCCCGATCTGCGTGGTGGTGCACAGCACCCGCAACCAACCGTCGGCCGGGGCCGCCCGCAGGTACGCGGTCAACTGCACGGTGGGCGCCCACCCGGTGCGCCCGACCGCGAAGGTCACCGGCATCGAGATGTCGCCGCACATCAGCGCGAACAACGAGTCCGGGGCCTCACCGCGGGGCCGCACCCAGATCCGGGCGTGCGGCGGCCCGTCGCCGTGCGGGACCAATCCGGCCAGGTCGGGCCGAATGTCGCACCCGGCCGCCAGGTGGTTGATCTCGGCCAGCCGATGGCCCGGCCCGATCGGCTCCATCTCGGCCGGTGGCTCCGGCGTCATCCCGGCGGCCGGGTCGCCCACCAGCAGCGGCGGCGCGTCGTGCTCGGGACTGCCCAGCGTGACGGCCGCACGCACCGCGGTGCGACCGCCCTGGGTCAGTTCGACGTCCACCAGGCCGATCCGCCGGCCCTGCTTGCGGACCGTGGCGACCAGGTGCACCGGTCCCGGATCCGGCGCCCACAAGAAGTTGGCCGACACCGCAACCGGTTCGGCATCTGCCAACGGACCGGTGGCCCCGGCCAGCCGGGCAGCCTTGGCGCACAACGACAGCATCACCCCGCCATGGATCTTGGGCCCGATGGTCCAGTGCAGGTTGAGCTCACCGGCGAAGACCACCTGGGCCGGATCGGCGGTGTCGGTCTCGACCCGGACCAACTCCATGGCATGCGAAAACGAAACGGGGGCCACCGGGTTCCCTTCAGCGCAGCAGATGGGTGCGCGCGAATTGGAGCGATTCGATCAGCAACGCCTCACGCTCGACTTCCGAGCGTGCCGCCGAGGTGGTCACTTCCAACACCACGTGGCCGTTGAACGAGCCGGCCGCCAGCATCTGGCAGATCTCGACGGTGGGTTGGGTTCCCCGCCCCGGCACCAGGTGCTCGTCGGCCGAGGCGCCCATGCCGTCGCACAGATGCAGATGCACCAGGCCGTCGCCCATCCGGTTGGCCATCTCCAGCGCATCGGTTCCCGCGGTGGCGGTGTGCGACAGGTCCAGGGTGTAGTGCGCGTGGTCGCCGTCCAGCGGGTCGTAGGACGGTGCGAATGCCGAGATGCCCGCCCCGGGACGGCCACCGCGTTTGCGCATCCGTTCGATCGACTGACCCGCCCCGAACAGCCGGTCGGCTCGGAACGGAAACATGTTCTCCACCGCAACCAGCACGTTGCTGCTCTGCTCCAATTCGGCCACCTGAGCACTGAACCCTTCGGCGTAGCGGCGCTGCCAGCGGAACGGCGGATGCACCACCACGGTCTGGGCACCCAACTGCTCGGCGGCGCGCACGCTGCGTTCCAGCTTGGGAATCGGGTTGGACCCCCAGACCCGCTGGGAGATCAGCAGACACGGCGCGTGCACGCTGAGCACCGGCACGCCGTAGTGCTCCGACATCCGCTGCACGGCGTCGATGTCCTGGCTGACCGACTCGGCCCACACCATCAGCTCGACGCCGTCATACCCGAGGCGGGCGGCGTATTCGAAGGCGGCTTCCGTGCGCAGCGGATACACCGAGGCGGTGGACAGACCGACCTTGATTGCGGGGCGCACGAGCGGCTAGTTCGCCTGCTGCAGGGCCAACGGACCGAATGTGACGATCAGACCGACCGCGATCGCGATCAGCGTGCTGCCGATGTCCTCGGTCTTGCGCACGATCCGGACACCGACCACCAGCGCCACGACCACCAGCCCGCCGAGCACCAACGCCACGATCCGCTGCCACTGCCACAGCTGCACGAACGCCAGGAACAGGCCGGCGCCGAACCCGACGGCGAGCAGGCACTGCAACAGCACCAGGGTCCCGTGCCAGACCTTCTGGACTCGGGTGAGGGGCTCGGGTTCCTCGTCGCTGAGCGCTTCGGCGGCTTCGCCTTCCTCGGTGAGCAGGTCGGAGTCGGCGTCCACGTCACCGCGGCGGGCCAAATCGTCGGCGACGGTCTCGCCGCCGAACAGGGTGTCGTCGGCCGAACGCAGATAGCTGGCTTCACCGAGACCGAGTTCATCGGGGACGACGGTGTCGTCGAGGTCGGCCGACCCGCCCAACCCGAGATCCAGTGGCTCCGAGATCGGTGCGTCGAGGTCGATCGGGTCCGGGCTCATCAGCTCGGCGCCGGCCGGCCTACGCACCGGCCGACGCGGCTGGTCGTTCTTGCGGACCGGACGCGGATGGTGGGTGCGCTCCGGGGCACCGCTGCGACCGCGACGCGGCAGCGGGGTGTCGGCCCGGCGCAGCGGGCGGCGACGCTCCGGCTCCGGTTCGGCTTCGGGTTCAGCAGGTGCGGCTGGCGCCTCGGCCTCGGCTTCCGGCGCCGCCGGCTCAGCTGCGACGGGTTCGGGTAACTCGTCGCTCGTGGTCTGCTCGGCGGTTTCCTCGGGGGCCGTTGCGGTGGCTTCGTCGTCGGTCACCACCGGCAGCTCACCGGTGCGCACGATCGGGATTTCACCGGTGAGTTCGGCGACCGTCACCGCATCGCTGTTGCCGCGACGCCGACGTCGTCGGCCGCCACTGACCGGCGCACCGATCGTGCCGTTCTTTGCCAGCAACTCGGCCACCGAAATGGGCCGGGTGGCGTTGCCGTTATCTGGTCCAGTCATGGTCTGTTGCCTCTCGGCCGGTCCGCGAGCCGGTCCACACCGCCGGTGATCAGGGGTCGAGATCCAGAATCCCCCACGGCAGTGGGCACCAAAGCGGTTCCGGCGGCTTCGCTATCGAGCTTGCGCAGAATGAGACCTTCCCGCAATGCCGGCGAGCAAATGTTCCCGGTTCCGATTCCCAGCGCATGCATGCTCGATTCCGCCACCGCGCACCCACCTGCAACTGCAGGGCGCGCTCGGCGCTCACTCCTTCCCATTCCGCACGGTCAGCCGCGGTCATCCTAGAGATGAATGCTATGAGCTGTCTGAGACCGCAGCGTGTGCGTCCGCGCGCGACACGCCCAAGTCCTACCCTCCCCCAACCTAGCGGTCCGGACCGCGCCGGGCCGCACCGGCAGCCGCGGATCGACCGCTGGTCGGTGCGCACCGCAAACCTCGTCTACCGTTGAGCAGGTGACAGCATGGTCGCATCCCGGTGAAGTGGAACTGGACTTCCCCCGCGAGTGGGTCGAGTTCTACGACCCGGACAACCCGGAACATTTGATCGCTGCCGACCTGACCTGGTTGTGCAGTCGCTGGACCTGTGTCTTCGGCACGCCGGCCTGTCAGGGCACGGTGGCCGACCGCCCCGACGATGGTTGCTGCAGCCACGGCGCGTTCCTGTCCGACGACGACGACCGGGCTCACCTCGACGACGTGGTGTCCCAGCTGACCGCCGAGGACTGGCAGTACCGCGACAAGGGGCTGGGCAAGAAGGGCTACCTCGAGCTCGACGAGTACGAGGGCGAGCCGAACTGGCGGACCCGCAAATACAAGGGCGCCTGCATCTTCTTGAACCGGCCCGGATTCGCCGGCGGGATCGGCTGCGCACTGCACAGCAAGGCGCTCAAGCTCGGCGTGCAGCCGTGGACCATGAAACCCGAGGTGTGCTGGCAGCTGCCGGTCCGGCGCACCCAGGAGTGGATCACCCGGCCCGACGACACCGAGATCCTCAAGACCACGATCACCGAGTACGACCGGCGCGGCTGGGGTTCCGGCGGTGCCGACCTGCACTGGTACTGCACCGGCGACCCGGCCGCGCACGTCGGCAGCAAACCGGTGTACGAGTCCTACGCGCCCGAGCTCACCGAACTGCTCGGCGAGAAGGCCTACGCGGAGTTGGCGGCGATGTGCCGGCGCCGGGCCGGACTGGGCTTGATCGCCGTGCACCCGGCCACCCGCGCGGCCGAGTAGCCGGCGCGCGCCGGCAGCCGGCGGGTCAGCCTTCCAGCTTGTAGCCCAGGCCGCGCACCGTGACCAGATGCACCGGATTGGCCGGGTCGGCTTCGATCTTCGAGCGCAGCCGTTTCACGTGCACGTCCAGGGTCTTGGTGTCGCCCACGTAGTCAGCACCCCACACGCGGTCGATCAACTGACCACGGGTGAGCACCCGGCCACTGTTCCGCATCAAATATTCGAGCAGGTCGAACTCCTTGAGCGGCAACGTGACCGGTTCGCCGTTCACACTCACCACGTGCCGTTCCACATCCATCCGCACCGGTCCGGCCTCGAGCACGCCGTCAGCGACGCCGGCTGCTTCGGCGTCGGCGCCGCGGCGCAGCACTGCCCGGATCCGGGCGATCAGCTCGCGCGCCGAGTACGGCTTGGTGACATAGTCGTCGGCACCCAACTCCAGGCCGACCACCTTGTCGATCTCGGAGTCCCGCGCGGTCACCATGATCACCGGGACCCCGGAGCGGGCCCGCAGCTGCTTGCACACGTCGGTACCGGACATACCCGGGAGCATCAGGTCCAACAGCACGATGTCGGCACCGGCCCGATCGAATTCGGCCAGCGCCGACGGGCCGTCGCCGACCACGGTGGTCTCGAAGCCCTCCTTGCGCAACAAGAACGCCAGGGGATCGGCCAGCGACTCCTCGTCCTCAACGATCAGCACACTGGTCATCGACGTAACCATTCCTCTCCCTCACTTACTCGACGCCGCTGCGGCAGCCTGCGTCCTGCTTTGCCGTTCGGCATCACGCCGCCCCGACGTCGTCGTCGATACCCGGTTCTTCCGGGTCGGCGGGAATGACCAAGGTGAACGTCGATCCGGTGCCGGGCTGACTCCACAGCCGGATCGATCCGTTGTGATTGGCGGCGACGTGCTTGACGATCGCCAACCCGAGTCCGGTGCCGCCGGTGGCGCGCGAACGGGCCTTGTCCACCCGGAAGAACCGCTCGAACACACGCTCCTGATCGGCCGGCGCGATGCCGATGCCGCGGTCGGTGACCGCGATCTCCACGGTGTCACCGATGCGACGGCGACTGATCGAGACCGCCGACCCGCGCGGCGAGTAGGCGATCGCGTTGGAGATCAGATTGGCCACCCCGGTCACGAGCAGCGGGCGGTCACCGAGCACCGAGAAACCGGTCGGGTCGTCGGTGACGACTTCGATGTCGGCGTTGTCAGCGGCCACCTTGTAACGTGAAATAGCTTCGGCCACAACGGTATCGACGTCGACACCGGTCAGTTCGGGGAGCCGTTCGGCGCCCTGCAGCCGGGACAGCTCGATCAGCTCGCCGACCATGTTGGCCAGCCGCTTGGATTCCGCGAGCACCTTGGTCCCGAAGTGCCGCACCATCTCGGGGTCGTCGGGTGATTCCAGGATGGCTTCGGCCAGCACGCCCATCGCGCCCACCGGGGTCTTGAGTTCGTGGCTGACGTTGGCGACGAAGTCGCGCCGGGTGGCCTCCATCCGCGCCTGCTCGGACTGGTCGTCGACGAAGACGACGGCGAAGCGACGGTCGTCCTCAGTCAGCAGCCGAACGTGGCCACGCACGGTGGGCGCCGGCCGCGCGCCGGGCGACTCCGCGCTGCGTCGCCGCGGCGTCAACTCGACCTCGGCCGGGGCACCGGTGGACAGCGTGCGCTGCGCGGCCAACCAGGCCTGGTCGTCGAGCAGCCGGTCGCGCACCAGACCCAGTTCGGCAGCCCGCCGATTCAAGAACACCACGTCGCGGTGCGCATCGACCACGACGATGCCCAGCGGCGCGGACATCACCACGTGCTGCAGCAGCTCCGAGACCGTCATCCCGGCCCGCTCAGCGAACCGCCGGCGGCGGCGCGCCTCGATCCGGGGTACGACCCAGGTGCCGAGCGTGAACCCGACCAGCACCGCGACCACCGCCACGAGGCCAGCGACGGTCAGCACCGACACCATGCTCACGGTCGAATAGTAAGCGTGCGGCGAACGTCATCCCAGCAGCGTGCGGCCAAATCGACACAAGTCACACCGCACAGACCAGGTGTTCGGCCGCCGTTCACCCAGGTTCAACCGATGTTCAACCGGTGGTCAGCTCGCTGCTCGGGGCACGCTTTCTACTTGTTGCCCTGGCCGGCCACAGCAGCCGCGCCGGCGGCCGCGGCCTCCGGGTCCAGGTAGCTGCCGCCGGGAACCTTGGGACGCAGATCGGCGTCCAGGTCGTAGCGCAGCGGAATACCGGTCGGGATGTTCAAACCGACGACGTCTTCGTCGCTCATCCCGTCCAGGTACTTCACCAGGGCGCGCAGCGAATTGCCGTGCGCGGCGATCAGCACGGTCTTGCCGGCCGCCAGGTCGGGCACGATGGTCGATTCGTAGTACGGCACGAACCGGGCCACCACGTCGGCCAGGCACTCGGTCAGCGGCCCGCCGTCGATGTCGGCGTAGCGCGGGTCGGAGTCCTGGCTGAACTCGCTGCCCTTCTCGATCGGCGGCGGCGGGGTGTCGTAGCTGCGTCGCCACGCCATGAACTGCTCTTCGCCGTACTTTTCCTTGGTGGCGGCCTTGTCCAGGCCCTGCAGCGCGCCGTAGTGCCGCTCGTTGAGCCGCCAGTCCCGGTGCACCGGGATCCACAGCCGATCGGCCGCATCCAACGCCAGGTGCGCGGTGGTGATGGCGCGGCGCAGCAGCGAGGTGTAGAGCACGTCCGGCAGCAGGTTCTGCTCGGCCATCAGTTCCCCGCCGCGGACCGCCTCGGCGCGGCCGCGCTCGGTCAGGTCGACGTCCACCCAGCCGGTGAACAGGTTCTTCTCATTCCAGTCGCTCTGGCCGTGCCGGAGCAAGATCAGTGTGGCGTCTCCCATGGCAGGCATCTTCTCATGACTGCTCAGGATTGGTCGTCGTCGATCAGGTGCTCGAAGGCACGCAGGTTCTTCAACGATTCACCGCGGGACACCCGCCACTCCCACTCTTTTTGGATGGAGGACCGAAAACCCAACTCCAGCAAGGTGTTGAAGTCGGTGTCGACGGCCTCGAGCACCTGGCCCAGCACCCGGTCGAGTTCGTCGGGCGTCACCGATTCCAGCGCCATCCGCCCGACCAGATAGATGTCGCCGACGTTGTCCAGGGTGTAGGCCACCCCGTAGAGCCGGCGGTTGCGTTTGAGCAGGAAGCGGTAGACCCCTTCGAGGTTCTCATCGGGCCGCCGGCACACGAACGCTTCCACCCGCACCGAATGCTCGCCGATGCTCAGCAGCGTGTTGGTCTTCAGCTTGCGTTCACCGGGCAGTTCGACCACCAGCCCCGGCAGCCCGCCGTGCGCGCCGGGAAACGGTGAATAGCTCAGCCCGTGTTCGTCGAGGGTGGTCGCGATCAGCGTGTGCACGTCCTGACTCACGTACGAACCCCTTTTCGTCGGCCCCACAACCGGCCGTTGCGGCGGGCGGCGGCATCCACGCCCGCCGGACGGCGCAGCCGCGGGTGGGTTTGGCGATAGTCGGCGATGGCCCGCCGGTAGGCGCTGAGCAGCGCGTCCACGGTGTGGTCCCAGGAGAACGTCGCCGCATGCGCCACCGCGGCCTGCTGCAGTTCTGCCCGGCGGTCCGGGTCGGCGCTCAGCAGGCTCTCCAGGGTGGCCGCCCACCGATCCGGGTCGTGGTCGTCGACCAGTGCGCCGCTGACGCCGTCGCGCACCGCGACCGGCAGGCCGCCCACCGCGGCCGCCACCACCGGGGTGCCGCAGGCCTGCGCCTCGACGGCCACCAGACCGAAGGACTCCGAATAGCTCGGCACCGCAACCAGATCGGCGGCCCGGTAGACCTGCACCAAGCGTTCCCGCGGCTGCGGCGGCAGGAACGTGACCCGGTCGGTGATGCCGAGTTCGTCGGCCAGCCCGATCAGACCGTCGGGAGCAGCCAGCCCGTTGCCGGACGGACCGCCGGCGATCAGCACCCGCACCCCGGGCAGCTTGGCCGCGGCCCGCAGCAGCACATCGGGCGCCTTGAGCGGCTGGATGCGCCCGACGAACGCCACGGTGGGTTCATCGGGCAGCCCCAATGCCGCACGCGCGGCACGCCGATCGCCCGGCGTGAAGGTGGCCAGGTCCACCCCCGGGTGCACCACGTCGATCCGGTTCGGGTCGGCACCGTGCAGCGAAACCAATTGGCCGGCTTCATCTTCGGTGTTGACGATCAGCCGGTCGGCTTCGTCGACCACCTGTTGTTCACCGACGGCGCGCAGCGCCGGCTCGGGGATGTCCCCCTCGGCCAGCGCCGCATTCTTGACCGCGGCCAGGGTGTGCGCGGTATGCACCAGCGGCACCGCCCACCGGTCGGCGGCCAACCAGCCCACCTGACCGGACAGCCAGTAGTGCGAATGCACGATGTCGTAGTAGCCGGGTTCGTGGGTGGCCTCGGCGCGCAACACACCGGCGGTGAACGCACACAGCTGGGTGGGCAGGTCGTACTTGTCCAGGCCTTCGAACGGGCCGGCCACCACGTTGCGCACCAGCACGCCGGGCGCCACCGGCACCACCGGGGCGTCCGAGGACGACGTGGCGCGGGTGAAGATCTCCACCTCCACCCCGCGACGTGCCAGATGCAACGCGGTCTGCAGGACGTAGACGTTCATTCCCCCGGCATCACCGGTGCCCGGTTGGGCCAGCGGCGAGGTATGAACCGACAACACGGCAACGCGCACCGCTCCATCCTTGCACCACCGCAACGCGGTGGGCATCGGTGGTGGTCAGGCGATCGCGCGTGGCCGGGTCGCACGCCGCATAGAGCCCAGCGGGTCGTTGTAGAGCGCGCTGAGCGAGGCCACCCCGGCCCCGGCTTCTTGCACCCGGTTGCCGAACCCGGTGACCCGCAGCTCGCGCGGACCGAGCGCCGAGTGCGCCGCGATCGCAGCCTCGACGTGCGGAAAGCCTTCCGGGTATTCGGTGAACGCCTGCCCACCGACCACCAGATCGTCGGGGTTGAGCAGGTCGCCCAGCAGTGCCACCGCCTCACCGAGCACCCGGGCCCGTTCGGCCAGCAGTTGCGTGGCGACGGTGTCGCCACGGCGCGCGGCGGTCACCACGGCGGCCGTGGTGGCCGGCTCGGAGTTCAGCACGGCGAGCCGGCGGGCCGCCGAGACGACCGCCTCGTCACTCACGGTGGTCTCCAATTGGCCTGTGCCGCCCAGCAATTCGGAGTGTGCCGGTAGGTTGGCGATGGTGCCCGGGCCGCCGGACGGGCTGTGCACCCGACCGTCGATCACCAGGGCGTAGCCGACCGTTTCGCGGGCGTAGACGTACAGCCCGGTGGCCGGGGCGTCGGGGCGGCGCAGGCCGAGCAGCAGCTCGGCGCCGGCGACGGCGTCGACGTGCGCGGCCACCGACACCGGCAGCCCCAAGGTGGCGGCCAGCACCGGCCCGACCGGGGCCTGCGACCAACCCAGCCGCGGGTGGTCGACGTAGCCGCGGCTGGTGTCCACCACACCGCCGATCGCCACGCCCACCCACAGCGGGCGGCGGCGATGCCAGCGGCTCAGATAGCGCTGCGCGCTGGCGGCCAGCGCGTTCAGGGCCGCGCCCTGATCCCCGCGCGGCGTCGGGGTCTCCACCGCATCCAGGGTGCGACCGAACAGATCGGCGGCCACGATGCTGGTCGAGCGTGCCCCGATGTGGATGCCGAGGGTGACGAACGGCTCGTGGTTGACCTCGACCGGCACCCGGGGCCGGCCGATCGCGCCGGACGGCGCCAGGTCGGCGCGCTCGCGCACCAGACCTGCCTCCAGCAGGGCGGTGACCTGGCGGTTCACCGTGGCAATCGACAGTTTGGTCAGGCCCGCGATGGCGTCGCGGGCGACCGGGCCGCGTTGGCGCACCGCAGCGAACACCGCACCGGCGGCGTTGTCGGGCAGCCGCAGTGCCGGGGCCAGCACCTGGTGCCCGGCGCGCAGCGGGTGCGGCGGTCGGGGGCGGCCACTGCCCAACGTGGCGACGTGCGAAGCGGCGGGGCCGGCAACCGAACCCGGGATGGAATTGGGGGCAGAAATGACAGAAGAGCTGGCTGTACGCACGGAAGTGTCCTCACAGGAGAGAGAGCCGGAAAAGGGCGGGACTCGGGCCGCGCTGCCGAGGAGTCGCTCAGTCGAAAACGAAAGCGCTCAGGCGCGGCAAGAACTGGGACAACAACACAGCCACGACGCACACATCATGGCGTGCGGCGCAGTCGCGTATTCCAGCTGCCGTTCGGACACGAACGAGAATTTAGCACGGTTACTAGACTTCGTCTGATGACCCAGGGTGCAAAGCAGTCCAACAGCAAGCTGGCGGTGGTCACCGGAGCCAGCTCCGGAATCGGCGAGGCCACCGCGAAAACCCTTGCCGCGCAAGGTTTCCATGTCATCGTGGCGGCCCGCAGAACCGACCGGATCGAAGCCCTGGCGGCCCAGATCTCGGGCACCGCGGTGCCGCTGGACGTGACCGACGACGCATCGGTGGAAGCGCTGGTCGACCGGGTCGCCGAGCTGGGGGGCACGGTGTCGGTGCTGGTGAACAATGCCGGCGGCGCCAAGGGCCTGGAAACGGTGTCCGACGCCGACCTGGACAACTGGCGCTGGATGTGGGAGACCAACGTGCTGGGCACGCTGCGGGTCACCCGCGCGCTGCTGCCGGCCTTGGTGGCCTCCGGGGACGGCCTGATCGTCACGGTGACCTCGATCGCGGCGTTCGAAACCTACGACGGCGGCTCCGGCTACACCGCCGCCAAGCACGCCCAGGGCGCGTTGCACCGCACGCTGCGCGGCGAGCTGCTGGGCCAGCCGGTGCGGCTGACCGAGATCGCCCCGGGTGCAGTGGAGACCGAGTTCTCGCTGGTCCGATTCGCCGGGGACGAGCAGCGCGCCGATCAGGTGTACGCCGGCATCACACCGCTGGTCGCCGAGGACGTCGCCGAGGTGATCGGTTTCGCCGCGTCGCGGCCGGCACACGTGAACTTGGATCAGATCGTGCTGCGCCCGCGGGATCAGGCCCCGCACGGCCGGTTCAACCGCCAGGCGCCGTAGCCGACGGGGTCGGCGCGTCGGTCGGGGTGGCCGGCGCGGTCGACGGCAGTCCGGCCGGCGCGTCCTGGTCGGTCAGCGCCGACATGGCGCGCCATTCCGACCAGTCCACCGCCCAGTCCCAGATGTCGCCGTCGGCGTAGGACAGCTGGATGCGGGTACCGCTGACCTCGACCGGGTCGCCGTAGATCGCCGAGTAGAAGTACTGCTCGGCATCCCCGGGTGCGAGGTTGATGCAGCCGTTGGTGACGTTGGTGTTGCCTTGCGCGTCCAGGCTGGCCGGGTTGGCATGGATGAACTCGCCGTTGTTCGAGATCCGCACCGCCCAGCGCTCGTGGATGTTGGCGTAGCCGGCCGCCGGGTTGGTCATCCAGAAGTCCTCGTACTTCTCGGTGACCACGTGGATGCCGCTGCGGGTCACGTTGCGGTCCAGGTCGCCTTCGCCGTAGCTGCACGGGAAGTCCATGATCACGCCCTCGTCGGTGATCACCTGGATGCGGTGACTGGACGCCTCGGCCCGCACCACCTGGCGGCGTCCGATCGCGAAGTCCAGGGTGGAATCGGCTGCGCCGTAGGCGCCGTCACCGAACGGCAGGCCGTAGAAGGTGGCCTGCACGTGCACCGTGGTGCCGGCCGGGTAGTACTCGCGGGTGCGCCAGTGCACCCGCGAACCTGCGGCCTCGTCGGGCAGCCAGGCCCAGCTGCCCTGCACGGGCGGTTCGGTGCGCACCGTCAGGGCCCGCTCGACAGCGGCCTTGTCGGCGACCGGGGCGTCGAACTGCAAGATGATCGGCGCTGCCACCCCGACGGTTTGGCCGTCGGCGAGCTGGAATTGGGCGCTGACCACCTGGGTCGGGGCCAACGTGGTGAAGCCGCCCTGCACCGCGAGCGGGTTGCCGTCGGTACCGACCACCTGCCCGGTCCAGGTGTAGCGCGCGCCGTAACCCAACGGTTCGGTGGTGGTGAACACGGTGCGGTCCGGGCTGAGCGCCCCGGCGACCGGTTGGCCCTGCGGGTTGGTCAACGCGATCCGCTGGAAGAACCCGTCGCGCACCTCGGCGCGCACCGGCTCGATCGGTGAGAACCCCGCGGTGTCGGGTTCCGGGTGCAAGCTCAGCGTCGGGGCCGGTGGCGGGCTGCCGGCCGGGTTGCCGGAGTCGGCGAAGCAGGCGGCCAGCGCCCCGGGCGCGACGACGCCGAGGGCGACCGCGCCCAATGCCTGCCGACGGCTCAGCGCCGGGGACGCGACGCGCTTGGAGCTCACGTCAACCGAGGATACGGGGCGAACCGCGCGTGCCGCGTTACAGCGCGGCGCCGAGCAGGACGGGTTCCGGATGCAACTGCACCCCGAAGGCCGCGCGCACACCGTCGCGCACCGTGCGGGCCAGCGCCAGCACGTCGGCGCTGGTGGCGGCGCCGCGGTTGGTGATGGCCAACGCGTGCTTGGTGGACAGCCGGGCCGGGGCGTCGGGGCCGGGGAACCCCTTGCCGAAGCCGGCCTGTTCGATCAACCAGCCAGCGGCCAGTTTGATCTGAGCACCGGCCGGATAGTGCGGGACCGGTCCGGCGCTGCGCCGCTGCAGCGCCTCGAAGGCGGCCCGGTCGACCACCGGGTTGGTGAAGAACGAACCCACGCTCCAGGTGTCGTGGTCCTCGGCGTCGAGCACCATGGCCTTGCCGCGGCGCAGCCCCAGCACGGCGTCGCGGACCCGGGCCGGGTCGGCGCGCTGCCCGGGTTCGACGCCGAGCGCCGCGGACAGTTCGCCGTAACGCAGTGGCGCGCTGCGACCGGATTCGTCGAGCTCGAACTCCACCTCCAGCACCACCTGCCTGCCGGCTTCGGGGCCGTGTTTGAGTGCGCTGGTGCGGTAGCCGAACCGCAGCCGTTCCGGTCCGACCCAGCCGACCTCCCCGGTGTCGCGGTGCAGCAGCCGCACCCGGCGCAGCGTGTCGGCCACCTCGGCGCCGTAGGCGCCCACGTTCTGTACCGGGGTGGCGCCGGCCGAGCCCGGTATCCCGGACAGGCATTCCAGCCCGCCCAGTCCGGCCGCCACCGCGGTGGCCACCACGTCGTCCCACACCGCACCGGCTTCGGCGCGTACCCGGTTGCCCTCGACGACGACGCCGGTGGTGCCGATGTGCAGCACGCTCAGATCGGTCAGATCGTCGGCGATCACCAGGTTGGATCCACCGGCCAGCAACAGCGGCTGCTCGGCGCGCAGTTCGGCCAGCGCAGCGATGATCTGCTCGGTGCGCACACACCAGACGACCCGGCGCGCAACGGGTCCCACGCGCAGGGTGGTCAGCGGTGCCAGCGGCTCCTGCTCGGAAACCACGGCGCCCGCAAATCGCGAACCGGTCACGGCCGCTAACGGTAGCCTCACTAGCCATGTCGCGTTCATTCGACGTCGCGGTCGACTACCAGGGCACTGTCGCCTCGGTGCACCGGGCGTTCGGCGACCAGCAGTACTGGCGGGACCGGCTGGCCGCATCCGGGGCCGACGCGGCCACGCTGGATGCCCTGGAGGTGGGCGCCGACGGCAGCATCGTGGTGGTCACCACCACGGTCCTGGTGCGGGAACGGTTGCCCGGGCTGGTCACCCAGTTTCACCGCGGCGACCTCGAGATCGAGCGCCGGGAGATGTGGGGTCCGGTCAGCGCCGGGCAGACCGCGGCCAAACTCGATGCCAGCATCCCGAATGCGCCGGTGAACGTCGTCGGTGACGCAACATTGGCTCCGGGTGATACCCCGGGCCGCTCCAAGTTGCAGCTGCGCGCCGCGGTGGAAGTGGCGATTCCGTTGGTGGGCGGCAAGATCGAATCGATCATCGGCGGATACCTCAGTGACGTGATGATCGCCGAGCAGCGGTTCACCGCAGCCTGGCTGGCCGGCAACCACTAGGGTCCGGTTCCTACTCGCATGGATCAGCGACCGCTGGGTTCGGTCACGCGCGGCACCACCGGACACAACCGGTTGCGCCGCGCCGACCGCTGGCTGATGCATGCACCGCAGGTGCGCACCCTGCTGGGATCGGCCGCCGACCCGCTGGTGGTCGACCTGGGTTACGGCGCGCTGCCGGTGACCACCTTGGAGTTGGCCGGCCGGTTGCGCACGCTGCGCGCCGACGTCGAACTGGTCGGACTCGAAATCGACCGTGCCCGGGTGGAATCCGCGCAATCGGCCAGCCAAGCCGGGGTCCGGTTCGCGCACGGCGGGTTCGAGCTCGCCGGTCTGCACCCGGTGCTGATCCGAGCGTTCAACGTGCTGCGGCAGTATCCGGTCGAGCAGGTGCCGACCGCGTGGGCGACCCTGCGCGCCGGCCTGGCCGACGGCGGTTTGATCATCGACGGCACCTGCGATGAGCTGGGCCGGCGGTGCGCCTGGGTGTTGTTGGACCAGACCGGACCGGTCAGCTTGACCCTGGCCTGCGACCCGGCGCACATCGAACGACCTTCGGATTTGGCCGAGCGGTTACCGAAAGTGCTGATCCACCACAATGTTTCGGGTCAACCCATCCACGAGCTGCTGCTGGCCGCGGACCGGGCCTGGGCCACGGTGTCGGGGCAAGGCGTGTTCGGCCCGCGGGTGCGCTGGCGCGCGATGCTGACCGTGCTGCACCACGCCGGTGTGCCGGTGGCCCCACAGCGCCGGCGACTGCGCGATGCGGTGCTGACCGTGCCGTGGCAGGCGGTGGCTCCGCGCTGACCCGCGCGCGGTCCACGTACCCTGAACCGCATGCGCCTCGCGCTGGCTCAGATCCGCAGCGGCATCGACCCGGCCGCCAACCTGGAGTTGGTGGCCGAGCAGGCGCAGCGCGCCGCCGACCGCGGCGCCGCGCTGGTGGTCTTCCCCGAGGCCACCATGTGCCGGTTCGGGGTGTCGCTGCGCAAGGTCGCCGAACCGATCGACGGTGCCTGGGCCGACGCGGTGCGCGGTATCGCCGAACGCGCCGGATTGACCGTCGTGGTCGGGATGTTCTGCCCGGCCGGCGACGGGCGGGTGACCAACACGCTGCTGGCCACCGGCGCGGGCGTGGAGGCCCGCTACGACAAGATCCACCTCTACGACGCGTTCGGGTTCGCCGAATCCAAGACCGTCGCGCCCGGGCACGCCCCGGTCCTGATCGAGGTCGACGGCGTCAGCGTCGGACTGACCACGTGCTATGACATCCGTTTCCCCGAGCTCTACGTCGAGTTGGCCGGCCGCGGCGCGACGGTGCTCACGGCCAGCGCCTCCTGGGGTTCGGGACCGGGCAAGCTCGACCAGTGGACATTGCTGGCCCGGGCCCGGGCGTTGGACACCGCCGGGTTCGTGGTGGCCGTCGATCAGGCCTACCCGGGCGACGAGGTGGCCGCGGTCGGACCGACCGGCGTCGGCGGCAGCCTGCTGGCCTCCCCGTACGGCGACGTCCTGGCCGCGGCGGGTGCCGATCCGGAACTGCTGATCTGCGACCTGGACCTCGATCAGGTCACCGCGGCCCGGGACAGCTTGGCGGTGCTGCGCAACCGCCGCATCGAGAGCTTCGGCCGATAGGGCAGAATCAGCAGAGTGACGAATCCGCCACAGGGCACTGACCCCTGGTCGCGCCCACCTCAGCAGAACCAACCCACCGAGCGACTGCACAACGCGCCGGGCGCTGAAGCCCGACCCACCGAGCGGATCGAACTCCCCAACCCGGCGCCGTCCGATGCCGGCCGCGGTGGGTCCGAGTCGCCGACCGTGGCGGTGCCGGCCGCGTCGGCGCCGCCGCCACCGTCCGGATCTGCTCCGCCGCCGCCGCCCCCACCGAACGGCGGGCCGCCGCCGCCGGCTCCGGGCACCGAGGCGAAGGTCCGGCGCTGGTTCCGCGACCCCATGTCGATCGCTTTGGTGCTGGTCATCGTGGTCGCGCTGGCGATCGCGGGCCTGCTCGGCACCGAACTGTATGCCCGCAACAAGGCCAACAGCATCGTGGCTGGCATCGCCAAGTGCGTCGTCGAGGACGACGTCGAGGTCTCGTTCGGGGTGACCCCGCCGGTGCTGTGGCAGCACCTCACCGACCACTACAGCGACATCTCGGTACGCACCGCGGGTAACAACATCCGCGAGGCCCAGGGCATGACCGTGGACCTGGACATCGAGGATGTCCGGTTGGAGGACACCGGCGACTCACGCGGCACGCTGGGCTCGCTGGTGGCGCGCATCGACTGGACCACCGAGGGCATCAAGACGACCGTGCAGGACGCCATCCCGGTGTTCGGCGGCGTGGTCTCCGGGGTGCAGACCAACCCGTCGGACGGCACCATCTCGTTCGACGCCGGGTTGGGCGGTGTGACGGTCAAGCCGGTGGTCTCCGACGGCGGGCTGGCACTCGAGGTCACCGAGCTGACCGGGCTGGGTTTCATCCTGCCCCGGGAGACCGTCCAGCCGGCGCTGGATGCCTTCACCGACCGGCTGACCAAGGGCTACCCGCTGGGCATCAAAGCCGACAGCGTGCAGGTCACCGAAAGCGGTGTGGTGAGCCAGTTCTCGACGCAGGACGCAACCATCCCGTCCAGCGGCAGCAACCCCTGCTTCCAGGGGCTGTGAGCTGAGGTCTGCCCGACTCAGTCGGGCAGACCGTCGAGCACCGTGCGCGAACCGGACAACCCGAGCCGGGTGGCGCCGGCGTCCAGCAGCGCCACCGCATCTTCCGCGGTGCGGATGCCGCCGCTGGCCTTGATCCCGAGCCGTCCGCCGACGGCGTCGGCCAGCGCGGTGACCGCGACCACCGAGGCCCCGCCGGCCGGGTGGAATCCGGTGGAGGTCTTGACGTAGTCCGCGCCGGCATCACCTGCCGCCTGACACGTGGCGACCAGGATGTCCGGGCCGCCGAGCGCCAGTAGCGCGGCCGACTCCAGGATCACCTTGAGCTGCGCGTCCGGCACTGCGGCGCGGACGGCGGCGACCTCGTCGCGCACCGCGGTGAAATCACCGGCCAGTGCCGTCCCGACGTCGATCACCAGGTCCACCTCGCGGGCGCCATCGGCGACCGCGAGTGCGGCCTCCTGCGCCTTGACCGCCGGTAGGTGCTTACCGGACGGGAAGCCGGCCACGGTGGCCACGGTCAGCCCGTCGGGCGCGACCGCCGCCGCGGCGGCGACCAACGGCGGGGACACGCACACCGCGCCGACACCCAGCTCGGCGGCCTCGGCCACCAGCGCGCGCACATCGTCGGCGGTGGCTTCCGGTTTGAGCAGGGTGTGGTCGATCAGCGCGGCAACCCGCGCACGCGTCCAGCTCATCAGAAGGGCTCCTCGGTGCCGCCGGGATTACAGCCGGCGGTGAGCATGGTGGCGCCGTCCACGAGCGGCCGCCAGGGTTCCAGGTTCCAGCTCGTCTTGCCCGGCTCGACCAGCTCGGCCCACTCCCAGTGGCAGATGAACTGTTCACGCATACCGGGCAGGTCGGCGTCGGGGGCAGCGATCAGCACCTCGGCCCAGGCCTGTTCGGCTTGCGCCACGCTGCCCAACCGAGCGGCCTCGGCACGTCCGGTCGCCGTGGGATAGACCCGCAGGCTGGACAGACCGCCCCAGTGCACCCACTGGGTGCGTTCGACGAACACCGGCTCGACCGGCTGCGGCTCGGGCTCGGCGGCCGCGGGTGCCGAACTCAACAGCGCCAACCCGGCCGCCGCGGCGGCCACACCCCAACGCAACATCGCTCAGCGCGACTTTCCCTGAACTTCGAGCAGTTTCGGCCGGACGTCGACCAGGTACACGCCGGCCGCGCCGGCGCAGATCGCGGCCGCGATGATGTGTCCCCACAGCACCAACAGCAACAGTAGTGACAGACCCAGGATCGCCAGCCAGACCGGCTTGGTCAGCTTGTCGGCAGCCGGGTAGGCGTCGGCCCGCTGCAGTGCGGCGTGCACGAACGCGTACAGGACGGCAATGCCCGCAGCGGCGGTGACGACCAACAGGATGTAGGCCATGAGGTTGGGGATGAGCACGAGCACCCAGCCAGGGTATGCGGGAACCAGCCCTACAGTCGACTGTGGGCCGCCCGATGACCGGGCGGCCCACTGCCGAACTGTGTTGCGAACCTACTTCTGGGTGACCTTCTTGGCCGGAGCCTTCTTGGCCGGGGCCTTCTTGGCAGCCGGAGCCTTCTTGGCCGGAGCCTTCTTGGCGGGCGCCTTCTTGGCGACGTTCTCCACGGCCACCTCGGCGTCCAGCACGGCCTCGTCGACCCGCTTGGGGATGTCGACACCGACCAGCTTGGCGGCGCGCTCACCGACGGCGCGGGTCTGGCTGGCCACGCTGCCCAGAGCTTCCTGGGTCAGCTCGACGGCCTGCTCGACGTAGCCCTCGGCGCGGTCGGTGGCACCTTCCAGGGCCGGCTGGGTGCGCAGCCGCTCCAGGGCGGCCTCGCCGCGCTCGACCAGCTTGTTGTAGGTGGCCTGAGCCTGCTCGGCGTAGCTCTCGGCCAGCTTGCGCAGCTCCTCGCTGGACAGCTTGTCGCGCAGGTCGTTGAGGTCCTTGGGCAGGTCCTCCTGCAGCTTGGTGAGCCGCTCGCGGGCCTCGTCGACGCGCTCGTTCAGCTTGGCGCGGCTCTCATCGACTCGCTCGGTGAACTTGGCGCGACCTTCCTCGGCACGGGAGGTGGCGTCGGTACGGGCCTCTTCGGCACGCTCACGCAGGGTGGCGACGATCTCGTTGACGGTAGCCAGGGCGAGATCGGCGGCGCCGATCGCGGCGAACAGCGGGGCCTTGAGTTCTTCCACAGTCTGGTTCTCGGCCATGGTGACTTCCTTTCATGGGGGGTTCTGTTGGCTAGTGGGTAAACGGGTGCGGGATGTCAGTCAGATGTCGACTCCTCACCCGCAGCGTCCTCGGAGGTCGAGGTTGCTGCTTCGTTCTGCTGAACGAACGTGGCATAGATGTCGAGCAAGACCTGCCGCTGCCGTTCGGTGATCGCGGTGTCGGTGACGAGGGCGTCCCGCACCGCGCTGGTTTCACCGGGTTCGAGGATTCCGGCACGGACGTAGAGCACTTCGGCCGACACCCGCAACGCCTTGGCGATCTGGTTGAGCACCTCGGCGGACGGCTTGCGCAGCCCACGCTCGATCTGGCTCAGGTAGGGATTGCTGACACCAGCCTTCTCGGCGAGCTGCCGCACCGAGACCTGCGCAGCCTCGCGCTGGGCCCGGATGAAGCTGCCGATGTCGGATGCGGCGGTGCTGACAACGGTCGCCAGGTTCTCGTCCTGCGACATGGCTGTCCCCTTTCCGCGGTGTTGATTCGGGCTCCCCATCGGACGTCTCAGGGGTGCCCGACGACGCCAAAATTCACACTACGCGGCAGTGCTAACAATTGCAAGCACTTGTTAGCGCAGTTCAGAATATGATTTGCGCCACTGTGTAGATGACCAGACCGGCCAGCGCGCCCACCACGGTGCCATTGATCCGGATGAACTGCAGATCTCGTCCGACATGCAGTTCGATGCGCCGACTGGCGTCGTCGGCGTCCCACCGCTCGATGGTCTCGGTGATGATCGAGGTGATCTCCACGCCGTACTGACCCACCAGGTGCTGGGCGCCGCGCACCAGCCACTCCTCGACCTTGTCGCGCAGTTCACCGTCGTCGCGCAGCGACTCCCCGATCGTCACCACCGAATCGGAGATCCGGGTGCGCAGCGCCGAGTCGGGGTCGTCGACGCCGTCGAGCACCAGGCGCTTGAGTGTCTTCCATGCGGTTTCGGCGGCCCGGGCCACCTCGTCGCGGGCCATCAGCTGTTCCTTGACGTTCTCGGCCTTGGCGATGGTGGCCGGGTCACGCTGCAGGTCGTCGGCGAACTCGAACAGGAACCGGGTGGCCGACTGGCGCAGCTCGTGGTGCGGGTTGCGCCGCACCTTGTCGGTGAAGTCCATCAGCTCGCGGTGGATCCGGTCGCCGACCAGTTGGTCGACGAACCGCGGCGACCAACTCGGCGAGTCCCGGGTGACGACGCGTTCGATGGTGTCCCCGGCGTTCAGCGCCCACTGAAAGGCCCGGTCGGCCAGCAGCTGGATCAGCGCCTCCTGCCGGTGCTCGGCCAGCAGCTGCGCCAACACCCGGCCCACCGGCGGACCCCACTGTGGTTCGGCGACCCGCCGCACGATCATCTTGTCGATCACCTGCTGCAGGTCCTCGTCGTTGAGCAGTTCCACCACCACCCGCAGCACGGTGGCCGCCTCACCGGCCACCCGGTCGGCGTTGCGCGGCTCGCACAGCCATTTGCCCAACCGGCCCGGGATCTCGGCGTCGCGCAGCTTGGTCTCGACCACGTCGGCGGACAGGAAGTTCTCCCGCACGAAGGTGCCCAGTCCCTGCCCGAGCTGGTCCTTCTTGCGCCGGATGATCGCGGTGTGCGGGATCGGGATGCCGAGCGGGTGCTTGAACAGCGCGGTGACGGCGAACCAGTCGGCCAGCGCGCCGACCATGCCGGCCTCGGCCGCGGCCCGCACGTAGCCCACCCAGGCCGGCGCGTCGGCGGTCTTCTGCGCCCAGGTGCAGACCAGGAAGATCACCGTGGCTGCCACCAGGAAACTGAGCGCCACGAGTTTCATCCGGCGCAGTGACCGGCGCCGCTCGGCGTCGGCGGCGGCGTCGGCTCCGGCAAAGGATTGGGCAAGTGAGGCCGTCCGCTCGGCAAGCGACGGCGTGTGGGTCAGACTCACTTGCGACGGCGGGCGCACGGGGGCGCCGGGCGGGGTCTGGCCACCTGGGGGAGCTACCACTCCTTCATCATCCGCCATCCCGGTGGCAAACCGGTCGCGGACCGCCGCGCCAGTTACTGTGACCGTCGCCGCGACAACCTCGATCCGACCCGTATGATTTATCTGTAACTAGCGAACGGAATTCGGTGACGGTCAGTCAAAATTCGCAGCCCTCCGTACCCAAGGTCGACGGTCGGAAGCGGCGCTGGCACCAGCACAAGGTGGAGCGACGCAACGAGTTGGTCGACGGCACCCTGGACGCCATCCGGCGCCGCGGCCGAGACGTCAGCATGGACGAAATAGCTGCTGAGATCGGTGTCTCGAAGACCGTGCTGTACCGATACTTCGTCGACAAGAACGACCTCACCACAGCCGTGATGATGCGCTTCGCGCAGACCACGCTGATCCCCAACATGGCCGCCGCGCTGTCCTCCGATCTGGACGGCTACGACCTGACCCGAGAGATCATCCGGGTCTATGTCGAGACCGTGGCCGCCGAGCCGGAGATCTACCCGTTCGTGTTCGCCAACAGCTCGGCCAGCAAAAGCAAAGTGATCGCTGACAGCGAACGGATCATCGCCGGCATGCTGGCCGTGATGTTCCGTCGCCGCATGCAACGGGCCGGGATGAGCACCAAGGGTGTCGAGCCGTGGGCGTACATGATCGTCGGCGGGGTGCAGTTGGCCACGCACTCCTGGATGTCGCATCGGCGGATGGATTCCGATGAGCTGATCGATTACCTGACCATGCTGGCCTGGAGCGCGCTGTGCGGCATCGTCGAGGTCGGTGGCTCGTTGGAGACCTTCCGGACCCAGCCGCATCCACAGCCGGAGTTGCCCGACAGCGAAACGCACACCTAACCCGGTTGCCGTCGGCCACAGCAGCCGCGCCCGCACGTGAACCACAGGGCCGCCCCCACAGCAGCCGCGCCCGCACGTGAACCGCCGGGCCGCCCCCACAGCAGCCGCGCCCCCGCGTGAACCGTGAATTGTTAACGCATCTACTCGGGAAATGCGTACACAATTAACGGTTCACGCAGGGAGTAGCCCAGCACATCCCGGTAGGGTCGCGCACTATGTCGCTGCCGTCACTGTGGACCCATCGCCCGCACGAGAAACTTCGATTTCAGCCCGGCCATTCGATCTCCGAGCTGGACACCAACTCCAGTCCCGGCTTCGACGGTGAGAAGGACGACGCCCCCCAGATCCAGGCCGAGCGCAACGAGCGGTTCGCCGAGTTGCAGGAGATGCTGTACGCCAACGGCCGCAAGGGCGACCACCGCTCGGTGCTACTGGTGCTGCAGGGTATGGACACCGCAGGCAAGGGCGGGATCGTCCGGCACGTGGTCGGCGCCGGCAGCCCGATGGGCATCCAGTACACCGGGTTCGGCAAACCCACCGAAGAGGAGCTGGCCCACCACTACCTGTGGCGGATCCGCAAAGCGCTGCCGACCGGCGGGCAGATCGCGGTCTTCGACCGGTCCCACTACGAGGACGTGCTGGTGGTGCGGGTGCACAACCTGGTCCCGCCGGACGTGTGGGGGCAACGCTACGACGAGATCAACGCCTTCGAACGTGAACTGGTCGACGGCGGCATGACCATCGTGAAAGTCGCGATGTTCATCTCGCTCGAGGAGCAGAAGGGTCGGCTGGCCGAACGTCTGGAGCGACCGGACAAGTACTGGAAGCACAACCCCGGCGATCTGGACGAGCGAGCGCTGTGGCCGGCCTACCAAGAGGCCTATCAGGCGATGTTGGAGAAGACCTCGACCGATTACGCGCCGTGGCACGTGATCCCGTGCGACAAGAAGTGGTACAGCCGGCTGGCGGTCACCGAACTGCTGATCGAGGCGCTCAAGGGGCTCGACCTGCAGTGGCCGCCGGCCGACTTCGACGTCGAAGCCGAAAAGGCCCGCCTCGCCGAAGCCTGATCCTGATTGGGACGAGCCCCGGGTCAGGTGAGCGGACGAAGACGGGCCTGCGGCTGCAACCCGGCGCGTGGCGGGTTGCGGCGGTCGGTTATTTGACCAGGGTGAATTGGCCGACGTTGGTGATGCCGCGTTTGAAGAAGTCCGCACAGCCGGTGAGGTAGTGCATGTAGCGGTTGTAGACCTCTTCGGACTGGATCGCGATGGCCTGGTCGCGGTTGGCTTGCAGGTTCTCGGCCCACAGGTCCAGGGTGCGCGCGTAGTGCGGTTGCAGCAGGTGGGTGCGTTCCAGGGTGAACCCGGAATCGGCGGCGAGCTTTTCGATGTCCTCGACGGCGGGCAGCTG